>JAISND010000065.1 GCA_031276615.1 Treponema sp.
GAGTCTTAGACGGATGGCGCTGATCCGCAAAAGGATGGCGCCGAGTCTTAGAAGGATAGCGGGGAGTTTGCAGGCACACTCCCCCTTGTTTCACGGAAAAACCCGGAGCCGTTGGCGCCGGTTATTACAAGCAAAACAGGAGAAAACTATGGGTAAAGATTATGTCCCCGCCGCAGACGCGGCCTTTGACGTGTTCTTCAATAACCTCAACGGTTATGTAGACCAAAAAACCGGCGGTAACGTCCCCGAATGGAACTTCATCCCCGCGGATGACCGGAACGGCCTGAACGGCCAGTATGAAGGCTGGCACAACGCCTACGCCGCGACCCTGGTCCCCCACACTTCCCAGCAGACCGCGGAAAAAAACCGGCTGCGGAAAAGCGCGGAAAAGGCCCTCCGGAACTTCGTCAACCACTACCTCCGCTACCCGCCCGTCACGGACGAGGATCGGGACAACATGAGCATCCCCAACCCCGACACCACCCCCACCCCCGTGCCGCCGCCCACCATGCAGGCGGAGGCGGACATTGCCTTCCCCGGCGTCCACCTTGTGGAGCTTACCCGGATCCGGGCGATAACGACCCTGGACCCGGACGCCCGCAGCGCCTACGGGGTGCGCATCGACTGGGGGATTCTGGGCGGGGCGGCCGCCCAGGACAAGTTCCGCCTTGCCTCGCCGCCCGTGACGGGTGCGGATCTGCCTCATTCGGTTTTCACCCGCAAAAAGAAACATCTGTTCGACTTTGACGGCGATTCGGGGAAGACGGTCTATTTCTGCCTCCGCTACGAGAACGCCAAAGGCGCTTCGGGCCCCTTCGGCCCCCTGTTTCAGGCGGTTATTCCGTGAGGTCATCCGGCTTCCATGCCGGATGACCTCATCGGAGTTTTTGCTCTGCAAAAACTCCACCGGTCCGCCTGCGGCAGACCGCGCACTCCCATCGCCATCCATGGCGCCATCCATGCCGGATTAGTTCATCGGAGTTTTTGCATTGCAAACTCCCCGGGTTCCGGTTATAATTCTCCGATGAAAGTTACCGCCGACCTTCACATCCATTCCCGGTATTCCAGGGCTACCAGTTCCCGGCTCAATCCGGCCTGTCTTGAACGCTGGGCGCGAATCAAGGGCATCGATCTCCTGGGCACCGGGGACGCGACCCATCCCCGGTGGCTGAAAGAGCTACGGGAAAGTCTTGACGACGCGGAGGAAGGGTTTTTTACATTGAAGAAAAACCTCCGCGCCGGTTTTGAATCGGGGCCCGCTTTGCTGGAGGGGCTTCCCGAACCGTCCCCCGTCCAGGGCGGCGGGAAAGATCCCTTCCCCCGCTTTGTCCTGAGCGCCGAGATCAGCACGATTTATAAAAAGGGCGGCAAGACCCGGAAGGTTCACCACCTCGTACTCCTCCCGGATTTTACGGCAGCCGCGGCCTTCAACCTGAAGCTGGAACGGGTGGGGAACCTTGTCTCCGACGGCAGGCCCATTCTGGGCATAGATTCCGGGGATCTCCTCGCCATGCTCCTGGAGGCCGACGACAGGGCGCTCCTCATTCCCGCCCATATCTGGACGCCCTGGTTTTCCGCCCTGGGGGCCAGGTCGGGTTTCGATTCCATCGAAGAATGTTACGGCGATTTGACCTGCCGGATCCCGGCTGTGGAAACGGGCCTCTCCTCCAACCCGCCCATGAACTGGGCCCTGGGAGCCCTGGACGCTTTCGCGGTCATCTCCAATTCCGACGCCCATTCGCCGGACAAGCTGGGCCGGGAAGCCACGGTCTTCGGTATGGAACTGTCCTACTCCGGCCTTTGCTCAGCCCTCCGGGGCGGCGGGGCGGGGGTTCTCGAAACAATCGAATTCTTCCCCCAGGAGGGGAAGTACCATTACGACGGCCACCGGAACTGCGGAATCTGGCTAAGCCCCGCCGAAGCTGCCGCCGCCGGGGGGATCTGTCCGGTCTGCGGCAAGGCCCTCACCAGGGGCGTCATGGGGCGGGTTCTGGAACTGGCGGACCGGCCGGTCAACGAGGAGGAACGCTGCCCGCAAAATTGTGCCGGAACCAACCGGCGGCCCTACCGTTCCCTTGTCCCCCTCCGGGAAATTCTCACCGAGCTCCTGGGATGCGGCGGGGCCTCGAAAAAAGTTAACGCGGCTTACAACAGCCTGATCAGAGCCGGGGGCACGGAGCTTGCCATACTTTCGAATTTAAGCGAAAGGGAACTTGAGGGGCTGAAAGCCCCCGGCCTTTCGGGAGAACTCCTGGCCGGAGCCGTGGGCCGGATGCGCTCTGGCGAAGTGTCGATAAACCCCGGCTATGACGGCGAATACGGCGTCATCCGGGTCTTCCCCGGCGGGCGGGCCTTTGCCGGGAAGAAAGAAGCCGGGCTGTTTGGTTTGGAGGGGATCCCGGCGCCGGCCGGGGCTCCGGAACAGGCGGCGCACGGGAAAGAACTGCCGAAAAGAGCGGCCCCAAAAGCGCCGGCGTTCCGAAGGTCGGTCCCGGTGATTCAAGCGGCGGTTCAGGCGGCGGCTCCGCCGCCCTTTGTCCCCGACCGGGACCAGAAGCGGGTGATCGCCCACGACGGCAGGCGGGTCCTCGTTGTCGCCGGGCCCGGCGCCGGCAAAACCGCGGTTCTTGCGGCCCGGGCCGCCCGGCTTATAAAAGAAGGCGCCGATCCCTCCTCCATCCTGGCGGTGAGTTTTACCATAAAGGCCGCGGCGGAACTCCGGGAAAGGATACTCGCGTCTTTGGGCCCCGCGGCCGGAGGGATCCGGGTCTCCACCTTCCACGCTTTCTGCGCCGCCCTGCTTCGGGAAGAAGGGAAGGGGCTTGTCCCGGATTTTACGATCCTGAGCGAAGGAGAAAGGGAAAAGATACTCCGGAAGATCTGCGTGGCGAACCAGCCCGGCCGGAACAGCCCCGGACGGCTCGGCGAATATATCGAAGAAAGGAAGCGGTTCCTCCTCCTGCCGGGGGAAAATTCGCCGCCTTTGGGAATTGACAAAATTTTGCCCCTTGGCGAAGTTCCGCCGCCGGTTCCCGGACTGGAAGCCCTCTATAAAATCTACCGGGAAAGGCTGAAAGATGCAGGTCTCGCCGACTACGAGGATCTCATCGCCGGGGCCGTGCGGCTCCTGGCTTCCCAAGAAGAAATCCTCAGCCGTTTAAGGCGGCGTTTCAGGCACATCTTTATTGACGAGTACCAGGATATTAATTTCTCGCAATATGTCCTTGTGCGGCTGCTTGTTCCTGCCGCCGGCAGGGGGGAGGGACAGGCCCCGGAAAACGAAGAATCTCCGGCCCTCTGGGTCATCGGAGATCCCAACCAGGCGATCTACGGGTTCCGGGGTTCAGACAAACGCTTCATCGACCGCTTTGCTGAAGATTACCCCGGCGCCGTCCGCCTGGAACTCCTCAGGAGCTTCCGCTGCGCCGAGCCCATTCTCAAGGCCGCGGGCCGGCTTACGGGCGCCGGCCTTGTAAGCGCCGCCGGGGAAAACGGCGCGGTAAGTCTTTTCCGCCGGGAATACCCTTCGGACAAATCCGAGGCCGAGGGAATCGCCCGGACCCTGGCCGCCCTCCTGGGAGGGATGAGCTTTTTCGCCATGGACTCCGGGGATGCCGGGGACGGGGAAGGCGGCGCGGCTCCCGGAGACTGCGCCGTCCTCGTCCGGGCAGCGGCCCTGACGGACACCATCGTCAAGGCCCTCAAAGATCACGGCATTCCCTTTGAGCTTTCGGGCCGGTCACTCTGGTGGGAAGATGCGCCGGTAAAAGATCTCCTGGAATTCATAAAAGAGCGGGGAGAGAAGAAAACCGGCCCGGCCGGGACATCCGACCCTGCCGGGGAAATCACGGCGGCCTGGGAAGCGCTGATCACGGGCGGCGGGCTGAAGGGATACAGGAAGGAAGCCCCGGAAGGGGTCGCGGAACTTGCGCGGCTGGCGGGGCTTTTCGGGAGCATTCCGGCCCTGACGGACGCCCTCGCCTGCGGCGCCGGTATCCCGGACGTAAAGACTGCGGGGGTCAGGGTGATGACGATCCACGCTTCAAAGGGCCTGGAATTCGACTATGTCTTTGCGGCGGGCCTGGAAGAAGGGATACTTCCCTTCACCCTCTACGACGGTGACAAGAAAGCGGCCGGCATGGACGAAGAAAAGCGGCTCCTCTATGTCGCCATGACCAGAGCCAGGCGGGGCCTCTGGCTTTCCCTGGCCAGGAGCCGCGTCTTCCGGGGCAGGAGGCTCTCAGGACAGCCGAGCCGCTTTCTTTCGGAACTGGAAGATCTCATACCCCTGGAGGCCGAAATCCGGCGTCTGAAAAAGGCAGGCCAGCCTTTGCTTTTTTAGGCCCGGCTCATTTGAGGCAATGCGCCTGTACTTTCATAATCTTGTCGCACCGCGCATCTGCTGCTTCAAAGTGATAAAAGGAAGCGCTATCAGCAGCGTAGAATCAACAACCCAAGAACCTGCTTCGCAGGGGAGGCAGAGCAGCGGGGTATGTCGTTCTCACAAGGTATTTGTATTCGGGTTTAAT
>JAISND010000169.1 GCA_031276615.1 Treponema sp.
ATCCGAAAGCCAGGGCCTGGGCTTCTTTGACCATATCCGGCGTGGTTTCGGCTGCCGTTTTTAGTATGGCCTCAGCGCCGCCCTCGCTTGCGCCTTTGGCCACCTGTTTTGCCATAAGCTCGGTATTGCCGGTACCGCTCCAATAGGAAATCAGAATCTTTTTCATAAAAACCTCCTTTTAATTTTAATGGAATACGCAATCTGTTAGAAATAGCTTACAATATAGTTATATAATACTAACAAGAAAATGTCAATTGAGGAAGCCGCAAATTCCGGATTTGAAGCCGAATTTCCGGCAATTTCAATTTGCGGGGAAATATGTTACCCTGTCTTTATGAATTTCGATAACCTTAAACCCGGCCTCAGCGCCGAAAAAACCGTTACCGTTGACGAAGAAAATACCGCCGAATCCTGGGGCAGCGGCGGGCTTCCGGTATTTGCCACCCCGTCAATGATAGCCCTGATGGAATTCACCGCCCTCTCGGCGGTGGAGCCGTTTCTGCCCGAAGGCTCCTCAACCGTGGGGACGGAGCTTAATGTCCGGCACCTTGCCGCAAGCCCCCTGGGGATGAAAATCACCTGCCGGGCGGAGCTTGTCGAAGTTGACCGCCGCCGGCTTGTTTTCAGGGTCGAGGCATTTGACGAGGCCGAAAAGATCGGCGAAGGGACGCACGGCCGTTTTATCATCGAAAACGGGCGATTTATGAAAAAAATCCGGGAAAAAACGCGGAAACAATAGAGGCTGTTTCAAAGCTTCGGTTTTTGGAACAAGCTCATCGGACTTTTTCAAAAACCGGATTTTTTGGCAGCTCTATTGAAGCGCCGCGCAGGACCGGCCCATATATCCGTATGGAGGCAGTCATGCGCGTTAATCGCTTTTCGTTTCTGTTGTTCATCGCCGTTTTTACGGCGCCGCTCCTTTCGGTCTGTGCGGGATCTTCCGGCAGGAAGGCGGATCGCGGGGTTTCCCGGCCTTCCCCTGAAACGCTCCCCGACGGGGAATACGAAGGGAGCGGCCGGGGATACCGGGGGACTATCCGGGTACGCGTCCGAATCGAGGCCAGCGAAATTGCCGAGATCCTTATAACCGGCAGCGGGGAAGATCCTTCCGTGGGCGGCGCGGCACTGGAGGAACTTCTGGAGCTGGCACTGATGTATCAGACCACCGACCTTGACGCAGTCTCCGGGGCGACGGAGTCGAGCAAGGGTTTCCTTGAGGCGGTGGAAGATGCTATACTTTCCCCATGAGCGACTGTATTTTTTGCAAGATCGTTGCCGGGGAAATTCCCTGCAAAAAGATCTACGAGGACGGGGAAATGCTGGCTTTCCATGACCTCAGGCCCCAGGCGCCGGTGCATTTTCTGCTTATTCCCAAAAAGCACATCAAAAGCGTCATGGATATGGCGCCGGAAGATACGGCCCTTGCCGGCAGGCTTGTCAGCAGGGCCCAGGAACTTGCGAAGGAACAGGGCTGCGGCGAAAGGGGCGCCCGTTTCGTGATCAACGCAAAGTCGGACGGCGGACAGACCGTGGATCACCTGCACATCCACGTTCTGGGCGGCAGGATGCTTTCCTGGCCTCCGGGATGAGCGCATGGCATGGAAAGGAATCCGGAAAAGAACAGGCTGCCCGGTTTGTGCCATTTTTCGGAACCTTGTCAGGCTTTCTTTGATAAAACCATGAGAAGCGCGATGTCCCCCTGCCGGACGCCGGGGATACGCGCGGCCTGGCCCACGGTGAGGGGCCTGACTTTTTTCAGCTTTTCCTTCGCTTCCGCCGAAAGCCCGGCGAGGCTTTCATAGTCCGGATCGGCCCCCAGTTTTATGGCGTCCATCTTTGCCATCCGCGCCGCGGCTCTTTTTTCCTTTTCGATGTATCCCGCGTATTTGATGTCCAGACGCGCCCTTTCCAGCCATTCCGCCGGGTACGCGGCAAGTTCCGGGGCAAAGGGAAGCAGATCCTCAAGCTCAAGCCGGGAATCGGCCAGGCAGCGCTCAAGGCTTTCGCCGGCGTGGGCCCCCGGCAGCGGCGCCGAAGCGGGCAGCTTCCGCTGCCGGAGCAGTTCCTGAATGGCGTCCAAGGCTTCGGTTTTTTTTACAAAGCGTTCCCAGCGCGCGCCGTCAACCAGCCCCGCTTCGCGGCCTTTGGGCGTGAGCCGCGCGTCGGCGGTGTCGTGGCGAAGCGCCAGGCGGTGTTCCGCGCGGCTCGTGAACATGCGGTAGGGTTCCTGTGTTCCCAGCGTGGTAAGGTCGTCAATGAGGACGCCGGTATAGGCTTCGGCGCGGCCCAGTACCAGCGCCGGCCGGCCGGAAAGTTTCATCGCCGCGTTGATCCCCGCCATGATGCCCTGGGCCGCGGCTTCCTCGTAGCCGGAACTGCCGTTGGTCTGGCCGGCGACAAAAAAGCCGGAGAGCCGCTTGGACTCGAGGCTCGGGTAGAGGTCGAGGGGATCAAGGTAATCGTATTCCACCGCGTAGGCCGGCCGGACGATGCGCGCCGCTTCAAGGCCGGGGATGCTGCGGATGAAGTCCCGCTGCACGTCCTCCGGCAGGGAGCTTGAGGCGCCGTTCATGTACATCTCGGATGTGCCCGTCCCCTCGGGTTCGATGAAGATGTGATGCCGCTCCCGATCCGGAAAACGCATAACCTTGTCCTCGATGGAGGGGCAGTAGCGCGGCCCCACGCCGGTGATCTTGCCGCCGTAAAGCGGCGAGCGGCGGATGTTGGCGCGGATGATCTCGTGGGTGCGGCCGCAGGTGTGGGTGAGCCAGCAGGGAAGGCGGGGGCGGCCGGAAAGCGCCGCGGCGCCGGGGTCAAAGGAGAAGGGCCGCGGGTCCTCGCCGTCCTGCTTTTCCATTCCGGAGTAGTCGATTGAATCGCCGGCCAGGCGCGCGGGGGTTCCGGTCTTGAAGCGCCCCAGGGGAAAGCCCATGCGGCGGAGGCTTGC
>JAISND010000176.1 GCA_031276615.1 Treponema sp.
GCCGGAGAGGAGAATACCATGCTGGATTTTGCCGCGATAAAAAAAGCCGCCAGGGCTTGCGAGGCGGACATGACAAAATTCCTCCGGGACCTTGTACGGATTCCCGGTGAAAGCTGCGGGGAAAAGGAAACCGCCGCCCGTATCGTCGGGGAAATGAAAAAGGTCGGCTTCGACGAGGCGGGAATCGACAGGATGGGTAACGTCATCGGCTACATGGGGAAGGGAAAAACCCTCATCGCCTTTGACGGACACATCGATACCGTGGGAATCGGCAACCGGGACAACTGGAAGTTTGATCCCTACGAAGGCTTTGAAACCGAAAAGGAAATTGGCGGCCGGGGTACTTCCGATCAGCTTGGCGGGCCCGTGGCGGCTGTCTACGGCGCGAAGATCATGAAGGACCTGGGGCTGCTCAACGACAGGTACCGGGTCATGGTTACCGGCACGGTGCAGGAAGAAGACTGCGACGGCCTGTGCTGGGAATACATTATCAAGGAAGAAAAGATAAGGCCGGAATTCGTGGTGATCACCGAACCTACCAACGGCAACATCTACCGGGGCCAGCGGGGGCGCATGGAAATCCGCGTAGAGGTGAAGGGCGTGTCCTGCCACGGCTCCGCGCCCGAACGCGGCGACAACGCCATCTACAAGATGGGGGAGATCCTCGCCGAGGTGAAGGCGCTGAACGGGAAGCTCGGGAACGATCCCTTCCTGGGCAGGGGAACCCTCGCGGTTTCGCAGATCTACTTCAGCTCCCCCAGCCGCTGCGCCGTGGCGGATATGTGCGCCATTTCCATCGACCGGCGTCTTACCTGGGGCGAAACCTACCGGAGCGCCCTCGGGGAAATCGCCGCCCTGCCCGCGGTCAGGAAGTACAGGGCAAAGGTTACGATGTACAGGTACGACCGTCCCAGCTATACCGGCGTAGTCTATCCGATAGACTGTTACTTTCCCACCTGGGTGATCCCCGAGGACGCCAAGCCCGTCAGGGCAATGGTAAAAGCCTACGAAGGCATGTTCGGCAGGCCTAGGGTGGACAAGTGGACATTTTCCACCAACGGCGTTTCCATCATGGGGCGGAACGGGATACCCTGCATCGGCTTCGGCCCCGGCAAGGAAGAACAGGCCCACGCCCCCAACGAAAAAACATGGAAAGCCGACCTGGTCCGCTGCGCCGCGGTCTATGCCGCCCTGCCCGGTATCTACACCTCCGGGGAACTTGAGAAGGCGCCGGCGGAAATTTCAAAATCACGGCGCGCGGTGAAACCGGCCGGAACCGGGTCTCCAAAGAAGGGCGCGAAAACGGCGAAGGCCGCCGCGCCGGCAAAGAAAACCGCCGTCAAAAAACCGGCAAAGAAACCGGCGAAAAAAAGCGGCGCGTGAAAATTACAGGAGCAGCCGCTTAAAAAAAGCAAAACGCGGGGCATGAACGTGTGAAACAACCAACCGGGCTGTTAAATACGTCCGGTGTCCCATTTAACGCGGGCGGCGATACTGCCGCTTTATACAGGAGTGAAACATGGCGTATATCAATCAGTATACTTCAAAACTGGACCGGCTGAATTTCAGGGATATGTTCGGCGGTGATTTTTTTCTTACCTGGGAAAAATCCCGGGACGAACTTCTTGCCGTCTTTACCGTGGCGGACGCCCTGCGCTGGCTGCGGGAGAACAATGTCTCCGTCCGGATCTTCGACTCGGGCCTCGGCATATCCCTTTTCCGGGACAACTCAACCAGGACGCGCTTCAGCTTCGGTTCCGCCTGCAACCTCCTCGGCCTTGAGGTGCAGGATCTTGACGAGGGCAAATCCCAGATCGCCCACGGCGAAACCGTGCGCGAAACGGCGAACATGATCTCCTTTATGGCCGACGTTATCGGCATTCGGGACGACATGTACATCGGCAAGGGGAACGCCTACATGCGCGAGGTTGCCAGGGCGGTGCGCGAAGGCTGCGCCGACGGAAACCTTGAGCAGTGTCCCACCCTGGTGAACCTCCAGTGCGACATCGATCACCCTACCCAGACCATGGCGGACATGAACCACATCATTCACTGCTTCGGCGGCATCGACAAACTCAGGGGAAAGAAGATCGCCATGACCTGGGCCTATTCGCCTTCCTACGGCAAGCCCCTCTCCGTTCCCCAGGGAGTCATCGGCCTTATGACCCGCTTCGGCATGGAAGTGCACCTGGCCCATCCCGAAGGATACGAGGTCATGCCGGAGATTGAAAAGCTTGCCCAAAAAAACGCCGCCGAGGGCGGCGGAAAATTCATCAGGTCAAATTCCATGAAGGATGCCTTCATGGACGCGGATATCGTGTATCCCAAGAGCTGGGCGCCCTTTGCCGCCATGGAGAAGCGCACCGAACTCTACGGCGAGGGCGACTTTGACGGAATCAAAAAACTTGAGAAGGAACTTCTTGCCCAGAACGCCGGATTCAGGGACTGGGAATGTACGGAAAAACTCATGAAGAGCACCAGGGACGGAAACGCCCTCTACCTCCACTGCCTGCCCGCCGACATCAGCGGCGTTAGCTGCAAGGAAGGCGAGGTCGAGGCCAGTGTCTTTGAACGCTACAGGGTTCCCCTGTACAGGCAGGCAAGCCACAAGCCCTACGTTATCGCGGCCATGATCTTCCTCTCAAAGATAAAGTGCCCACAGGAAACCCTGTCGAACATAATTTCCCGCGGCCTTCCGCGGTGTTTTCGCTAGGAGCCTGTCGCGCTTCGCGCGCCTGACGGTTTGCCGCGCTCCGGCGCGGAAACCGTCAGGCGTCATTCCGGAGCGGCCGGGAATGAATTGAGGTTGGCATGAAAAAAAGAATCGTTATCGCCCTGGGGGGCAACGCCCTTGGGGATAATCTCAGGGAACAGATGGCCGCGGCGCGGATAACGGCCAGGGCCATTGTAGACCTTGCGGAAGCGGGACACGGGATAGCCGTTGTCCACGGCAACGGCCCCCAGGTGGGGATGATAGAAACCGCCTTCGAAACCGCGGCCAGGGCGGACCCCCATTTTCCGGTGCTTCCCATGTCGGTCTGCGTGGCCCTGAGCCAGGGTTACATCGGCTACGATCTGCAGAACACCATACGGAAGGAACTGGATTTCCGGAAGATGAAAACCCCCGTGGCCACCATCATCACCCAAGTTGAGGTAGACCCCGGTGACCCCGCCTTCCTCAGCCCCGCCAAGCCCATCGGCGGTTTTATGAGCCGGGAGGAGGCCGGAATTCTGCGGGAGAAGGGCGTTCCCGTCATGGAGGACGCGGGCCGGGGCTGGCGGCAGGTAGTGGCTTCGCCCAGGCCGGTAAACATCATCGAGGCGGACACCGTCAGGGCCATGCTGGCCGCGGGACAGATACCCATCGCGTCGGGCGGCGGCGGCATTCCCGTCGCCATGCGGGACGGCCAGTACCGGGGCATGAGCGCGGTCATCGACAAGGATTTTTCGGCGGCGAAACTTGCGGAACTCATCGGCGCGGACACGCTCATCATTTTGACGGCGGTCGAAAAGGTGGCGATAAACTTCGGCAGGAGCGATCAGAAATGGCTGGACACCCTTACCGCGGCCGAGGCGGAAAAATATATCGCCGAAAACCAGTTCGCAAAGGGTTCCATGCTTCCCAAAGTGCAGGCTTCGGTTTCTTTTGTAAAGTCCCGCGGGGAAGCTTCCCGCGCGGAGCCTCATACCGCCCTCATCACCCTGCTGTCAAAGGCCAGGGACGGCATTGAAGGAAAAACCGGTACCAGAATCACGGCGGATTGAGCAAGCCCCGCTTGAGCTGAGGCCGCGGCGGTTGAAGATACGAGGAGTTAGTATGAGCGAGATAATGCGGCCCCTTCCCTTTCCCCGGCTTGTCGCCTGGGCGCGGGGGGAATTTAAAAACCACGGATCGGTTTTCGGCATACGGAAGGAAAAATTTTACCGGAGGAAATCCGGCGGGGCTTCTCCCGCAGGGGACACCATCCTCTTCGGAACCAGAATAAGCTCCCCCGTCGGTCCCGCGGCGGGGCCCAATTCCCAGCTTGCCCAGAACATTCTTGCCTCGTACCTGGCCGGCGCCCGCTTTATGGAACTCAAGACCGTGCAGATCATGGACGGCGAGGAACTGCGGAAGGCCGTAGCCCGGCCCTGCATCAATGCCGTTGATGAAGGCTACAATGTGGAATGGTCCACCGAACTGACCGTGGGCGAAGCCTTCGAGGAATACGTCAAGGCCTGGTTTCTCTGCCACGTATTCGCGAAGGAATTCGATCTTGCCGAAGGCTGCGATTTTATCTTCAACATGAGCGTTGGCTACAGCCTTGACGGAATAAAATCGAAAAAAATCGATGACTATATCGAAGGGATGAAGGATGCCCGCAATACCGGGATATGGGAACACTGCTATCACTTCCTGGCGAATAACATCGCATCCTTCGAAAAATTCGGCAAAGAAGACCTTGACGCGATCTCTCCGGTAATTTCGGCGGGAATCACCCTCTCGACTCTCCACGGGTGTCCCAGGGAGGAGATCGAAAAAATCGCCGCCTGTCTTGTCACCGAAAAGGGACTCCATACCTACGTCAAGTGCAACCCGACCCTGCTGGGTTATGAAACCGCCCGCCGCATCCTTGACGAAGCGGGTTACGGCCATATTTCCTTTGACGATCATCATTTCAGAAACGATCTCCGCTTTGATGACGCGGTAGGCATGATCGGCCGGCTTGTGAATCTCGCGAAGGAAAAAAACCTTTCCTTCGGCGTCAAGCTGACCAACACCTTTCCGGTGGAGACAAGGCGCGGCGAGCTTCCCGGCGCTGAAATGTACATGTCGGGCCGTTCCCTTTTTCCGCTTTCGATTAACGTGGCAAAAAAACTCTCCGAAGCCTTTGACGGCGAACTTCCCGTTTCCTATTCCGGCGGCGCCGATTACTTTAACCTGGCCGCCATTCTTGAAACGGGAATCAGGCCGGTGACCGTGGCGACCACCATCCTCAAGCCCGGAGCTTACGAACGATTCACCCAGCTTGCGGAGATCGCGGCCGGCGTCCCCGTTTCCGCCGGAGCGCCTGTCAACGTGAAAGCCCTGAACGCGCTGGTGGAAAACCTTTCCGGAATGAAGCGTTACCGCAGGGAGTACCGGCAGGCCGGACCGCGGAAGACATCAAGTGAGCTGCCGCTTTTCGACTGCGCCAAAGCTCCCTGCATGGACGGCGGCTGTCCCCTGCACCAGCGTATCCCCGATTATCTCGCCGCGGCGGCCGCCGGAAATTACCGCGCCGCCTTTGACATTATCGCCCGTGACAACACCGCGCCTTCGATTACCGGAACCCTCTGCGATCATCAGTGCCAGCACAGGTGTACCAGGGTGGATTACGAGGACCCCCTGAACATCCGCAGGGTAAAACTTTTCGCCGCGGATCGGGCGCAGGAGGACTATACCCTTTCCCTCGCGGCCCCGGAAGAAAAGACCGGTGTCCGCGTTGCGGTTATCGGCGCGGGGCCCGCCGGCATTGCGGCGGCGGTATTCCTGCGGAGAAACGGCGTGCCCGTGAGGGTCTACGAAAAGCGGGACAGGCCCTACGGCGTGGTTCAGCATGTGATCCCGGCCTTCAGAATTTCCGATGAGGCGATATACCGCGATTACGCCCTGGCCGTAAAAACCGGCGTTGAATTTGTATACGGCGTTCCCGGGGACTATTCAATCGAAGAACTCAAAAAACAGCATCCCTTCATAGTGATCGCCACCGGCGCCTGGAAAGAAGGCGCCCCGGCGGTGAAGCGCGGGCAGGAAAGGATCATCGACGCCCTGAAATTCCTTGAGGACTCAAGGAAGCCGGTCCCCGGCCTGTCCCCCGGAAAAAGGGTCGCGGTCATCGGCGGCGGCGACGTGGCGATGGACTGCGCCAGGGCGGTGAAAAGAAACAGGGGCGTCGAATCCGTTACCATCGTGTACAGGCGGACCAGGGAATTCATGCCGGCCCGGTACGAAGAGCGGGAGGAAGCCCTGCGCGAAGGGGTTGAGCTGCTGGAGCTTCTCGCCCCCGAGTCCTGGTCGGACGGCGTACTTGAATGTGAAGTTATGCGCCTTGGCGGCTGGGATTCTTCGGGCAGGCGGGGCATCGAGGGAAGCGGCGGGAAGCGGCGGCTTGCCTTTGACACGGTGATAGGCGCGGTCGGCGCCAGGGTTGACACGGAACCCTTCGTCCGGAACGGCATTGCGCTTAACGAAAAGGGTTATCCGGAAGTAAACGCCGCCTGCGAAAGCTCCCTGGCCGGCGTCTATGTCGCCGGGGACTGCAGAGCCGGCGCCGCCACGGTCGTCAAAGCCATCGCCGACGGTAAAGCCGCCGCCGCGGACATACTCAAAAAGCTCAAACTGCCCGCGGACTTCTCCTGCGAACCCGCGGGCCCCGCGTACGTGCCGGGCCGCGGCGCGGATTCCTTCGGCGATTTGTGCCTCAAAAAGGGAGTTATTCTGGAGGCAAGGCAGGATAACACCGACGGCTTCCGCTGCCTTTCCTGCGACTCCCTGTGCGAAATCTGCGTAGACCTGTGTCCCAACCGCGCCAATGTGCCGGTTGAACTGGACAGTCTGGCCTCCACTGTGCCGGGCGGCGCGGCCGGCGGCTTAAAGGGAAGCCGCCAGGTTATCCATATCGACCGCATGTGCAACGAATGCGGGAACTGCGCGAGTTTCTGCCCCCACGCGGGAAAACCCTACCGGGACAAGTTTACGGTTTTTTCATGCGAGGAAGATTTTAACGGCAGCGGAAACCCCGGCTTCCTGCCCCTGGCAGGGGGCCGGTTCAGGCTGCGCCTTGAAGACAGATCGGCGCTGGACTGCCGGCGGGGAGACGCGGCGATGCCTCCGTCATACAACGCCGTCATCACGGCAATCATGGACAAGTATCCGTACCTGATCGCGTGATCCGGTGTTACGGCGGGCCTGAGACGGCGCGTTACGCGCCAGATACCGGCCCTTTGCGGGAGGAAAAATGCTTTTAATCGGAAACGGACAAATCGTGACACGGGACAATGCCCGCCCCTTTATCCGGAACGGCGCGGTCGCCGTTGAGGGGCAGCTTGTCAGGGAAGTGGGGGAAACCGCCGCGCTCAGGGCAAAGTACCCCGATGCCGGGCACATCGACGCCGGGGGCAGGCTGGTCATGCCGGGTTTTATCAACGCCCACATGCACTACTACTCAACCTTTGCCCGCGGCATGAACCTCGGCGGAAAGCCGGCCACTACCTTCGGTGAAATTCTCTCCGGCCTCTGGTGGCGGCTCGATAAAAAACTGACCCTCGAAGATGTCTACTATAGCTGCGCCGGCCCCATGATCGATGGAATCCGCTCCGGGGTAACTTCGGTCATCGATCACCACGCAAGCCCCTTCGCGGTTGAGGGAAGCCTTTTCAAAATTGCCGAGGCGGCAAAGCTCTTCGGCATTCGCAGCAACCTCTGCTACGAAACCTCCGACCGGGACGGTGAAAAAATCGCCGCCGCGGGAATAAAGGAAAACGCCGATTTTGCCAAATACTGCAAAGAGCGGGATGACGACATGATCAGGGCCCTCTTCGGCATGCACGCCCAGATGACCATAAGCGAAAAAACCCTTGAACGCTGCGTTGATGCCGCCGCCGCGTCCGGTATCGGTTTCCATGTTCACGCCGCCGAAGGCATTGAGGATCTGATCGACGGGGTTTCCAAATACGGGCTGCGGGTCATCGAAAGGCTCCACAAATACGGGGTGCTCTCGGAAAAATCAATCGCGGTTCACTGCGTCCACATCACCGATGAAGAAATGGATATGCTGCGGGACAGCGCCGTGGCGGTGGTTCACAACCCCCAGTCCAACATGGGGAACGCGGTGGGCGTCTCCCCGGTACTGGACATGCTCAAAAGGGGAATACTTGTCGGCATGGGAACCGACGGCTACACGCCGGACATGACCGAGTCCCTCAAGACCGCCGGAATTCTCCACAGGCACGCGAAGGGTATTCCCTCGGCTGCCTGGACGGAGCCGCACACCATGCTTTTTGAAAACAACAAACGGATCATGGAGCGGTTCATCGGGGGCAGGCTGGGTGCGTTGAAGGAAGGGCACTACGCGGATATCATCATCGTGGACTACCGGGGTCCCACGCCGGTCAACGAGCATACGATCAACAGCCACATTTTCTTCGGCGTTTCGGGACGCCATGTGGATACCACCATCATCAACGGAAAGATCGTTATGAAGGAAAGGATACTGGTCGACATCGATGAGGAAGCGCTGATGGCGAAATCACGGGAACTGGCGCGGAAGCTCTGGGAGAGGATTTAGGCGTCATGTTTGTCATAATCAAGGGCGCCGGGGATCTTGCGTCGGGCATCGCCCTGCGCCTTCACCGTTCCGGCTTCACTGTCGTCATGACCGAAACAGCCGCGCCCCTCGCTGTGCGCCGGACGGTCGCTTTTTCGCAGGCGGTGTACGATGGCGTGACGCAGGTGGAGGATCTGACCGCGGTTCTGGCGCGGAACGAGGCGGAAATGAGGGCCGCCTCTGCCGCGGGGCGGATCGCGGTTTTTGTCGATCCGGCCGCGGAGACTGTCCGCGCTTTCAGGCCCGGAGCCGTGGTGGACGCGATCATGGCAAAGAGAAACATCGGCACTTCGATCTCCGACGCGCCCGTGGTCGTCGCCATCGGCCCCGGTTTTACCGCGGGTATCGACTGCCACGCGGTGGTGGAAACAAAGCGGGGCCATAGTCTGGGGCGGGTCATCACCGAAGGAAGCGCGTTTCCCAATACGGGAATTCCCGGCGACATCGGCGGCTTTACCCTTGAACGGCTCCTCCGCGCCGGTGCCGGCGGCGTTTTTGAGGCAAAAGCCGCGATTGGCGATCGGGTGAAAAAGGGCGGCCTTGTCGCCGTTGTGCGCCATGACGCGGCGCCCGCCACCCCGGTTTGCGCGGAAATCGACGGCATAGTCCGGGGCCTTCTGCCGTCCGGCCTTGCAGTCACGAAGGGATTGAAACTCGGGGACATCGATCCCCGCTGCGAAAGGGCCCACTGTTTCACCGTTTCCGACAAGGCCCTGGCTGTGGGCGGCGGGGTATTGGAAGCGATTCTGGGCCGGGCAGGCCGGATTTGAACCGGCGCCCTCCTGGTCCCGATCCGCTACACCATCAGCGGG
The DNA here is from genome assembly GCA_031276615.1 of Treponema sp. Lineage (GTDB taxonomy): Bacteria > Spirochaetota > Spirochaetia > Treponematales > Breznakiellaceae > JAISAK01. The sequence continues at coordinate 9,161 of JAISND010000176.1, forward strand.
GATCTGCCTGTGTATCTACCGGATGGGGTAAGGGTTGGTCAAAAGCTGACTAAAGAGGAACGGGCGCGAATGAAGGCGGAAATTCGGGAAGCGAAGAAACGCCCCCCTGTCTATGATCCTGAATGTCCGCCCTCCACCCCGGAGGCCCTGGCGGAATTCGCGGCCATGGCACGGGAACTGCGGAAAAACCGCCGTAACCCCGCGCCGGTTGTTGCCCTCCGGCTCATGCCGGAAGTCCTGGCAAAATACAAGGCCCTGGGGAAGGGCTATACCGGCATCATGGCCGATGTGCTGAACTCTGTGGCGGATAACCCGGAGATTCTCTCAAAGCTCCAAGGCTAAAACCGGCTCCGGATATGGTGACCGCTCCGGGGAAGAAGCGGTTTTTTGTCAGTACACTGCATCCGCTACTTTGTCCGCCTGTACGTTTTTATCTCCTGACGCAGGCGCGCCGCGAGTTCCACCCGGGGGACACGGACCTGCTCCATGGAGTCCCTGAAACGCAGGGTGACGGTGCCGTTATCCAGGGACTCGTAGTCGACGGTGACGCAGAAAGGCGTGCCCGCTTCGTCCTGGCGGCGGTAACGGCGGCCTATGGCGCCCGCCTGATCGTAGTCGGTGGCAAAGTCTTCTTTCAGCTCACGCCGTATGTCCCGGGCAAGTTCGGAGAGGCCGTCCTTTTTCATCAGGGGCAGTACCGCGACGGTGACCGGCGCCAGGCCGGGGTGAAAACGAAGCACCGTTCTCCAATCGTCCGCGGAACTTCCGGTTCCACCCGCGGTTCCTTCGGGACCGTCCTCTTTCTTCCCGGAAACAACTTTTTCCTCATCGTAGGCGTCGCAGAGGATCATGAGAAGATTCCGCGTAAGCCCCGCGGAGGTTTCGATGATGTAGGGGATGTAACGCTCGTTGTTGTTGTCCTGATCGATGTACTGTAAATCCTTGCCCGAATATTCGGCGTGCCGGGCAAGATCGTAGTTGGTACGGTTGTGCACGCCCTCAAGTTCGCGCCAGCCCATGGGGAAGAGGTATTCAATATCGTAGGCGTCTTTCGCGTAATGGGCAAGCTCGTCCGGGCCGTGCCGATGCCAGCGGAGGTTTTCCATTTTGACACCGAGTTTCTCGTAGTAGGCCCAGCGGCGTTTGCGCCATTCGTTGAACCATTCCTCGTCGGCGCCGGGCTTTACAAAGTACTGCATCTCCATCTGCTCGAATTCGCAGGTACGGAAAATGAAATTTTTGGTAACGATTTCGTTGCGGAAGGCTTTGCCGATCTGGGCAATGCCGAAGGGTATCTTCATCCGGTTGGACTGAATGATGTTTTTGTAATTAACGTAGATACCCTGGGCCGTTTCCGGACGGAGATAGATGACGCTGGCGCTGTCCTCGGCCGGGCCGATATGACTCCTGAACATAAGGTTGAACTTCCGGGTATCGGTAAGCTCGCCGCCGCATTCGGGGCATTTTTTTGCCCTGAGGCTTTCTTCGGGAATCTGATCCGCCCGGAAGCGGGCCTTGCATTTTTTGCAGTCAACCAGGGGGTCGGTAAAATTTTCCACATGGCCGGAGGCTTCCCAGGTGCGGGGATGCATCAAAATGGCGGCGTCGAGACCAACGATGTCGTCATGAAGCCGGGTCATCTCCTTCCACCACGCCTGGGCTATGCGGTTTTTCAACTCTATTCCCAGAGGCCCGTAATCCCAGGCGCCGTTCTGGCCGCCGTAAATTTCGGAGGACTGAAACACAAAACCGCGCCGCTTGGCAAGGGACGTGATTTTTTCCATGGTAGCTTTACCCTGATA
>JAISND010000180.1 GCA_031276615.1 Treponema sp.
GGATTTGGCTTCCGGCCGCTCACGTCCTGTTCGCGTCCTCCAGCCCGCCTGCGCCCCTTTCGGCGCGTCCTGCGCCTCGGCCCCGGAAAGGCTTGCGCCTTTCCGGGGCGCGGGGCTCCGGTTCAAATCCAGCCGTCATTCGCTGTGTTTTGATTTTTTGGGCGATACTGGATTTGAACCAGTGACTTCTACCGTGTGAAGGTAGCACTCTCCCGCTGAGTTAATCGCCCGGAAAATTATCCGTGACCGGCTATGACCGCGTTCCCCGGTCCGCGTTTCACGAATAATCCAAACTAGCATTTAAGCCGGGGTTCTGTCAACGCGGGGTTTCGTCTCCGTATTCTTCCGCGTCAAAATCCGGGGCGCCGCCCGGGTCGTCGCCCAGAAGCTTCTGCGCCGCCGTTTCCGGCAGGGTTTGCACATCCCGGAGTTTCCGCTCGATGGCGCGGGAACGGGTTCCGGCGTTGTCGATTTCCCTGCTGGCCTGATCGAGCTTTTGCTTGGTTTTGTCAAGCACATCGCCGAACTTGCCGAACTCGGTACGCACCGCGCCGAGAAGTTCCCAGATTTCGCTTGTCCGCTTTTCAACGGCCAGGCTGCGGAAGCCGATCTGGAAACTGTTGAGCAGGGCCGCGATGGTAGTGGGCCCGGTTATGACGATCTTGTAATCCCGCTGCATGGCTTCAAGGATGCCGGGGATGCGCAGCACCTCGGCGTAAAGGCCCTCAAAGGGAAGAAACATAATCGCGAAGTCCGTGGTGTTCGGGGGGTCAAGGTATTTGGTTTTAATATCCTTTGCGAAAGAGGTGATGCGTTTTTCCAGGGCCTTGCGGCAGTTGTCGATATCCGGGACATTGCCTTCTTCATAAGCGGCGTTGAGCCGTTCATAATCTTCGGTAGGGAATTTGGCGTCGATGGGCAGCCAGATGGTTTTGGCGGAATCTTCCTTGCTGGGAATTTTCAGGGCAAACTCAACACGATCGTTGCTGCCTTCTTTTGTTTTTATGTTCTGCGCGTATTGGGAAGAGGGAAGAATCTGTTCAAGAATTCCGCCAAGCTGATATTCGCCAAGGATGCCCCTGGCCTTCACGTTGGAAAGCACCTTCTTGAGATCGCCCACGCCGGTGGCAAGGTTCTGCATTTCGCCAAGGCCCTTCTGCACCAGCTCAAGCCGCTCGCTGACCAGTTTGAAGGATTCGCCAAGCCGGGTCTCCAGGGTTTTGTGAAGTTTTTCATCCACCGTTTCCCGCATCTTTTCCAGCTTGGCGCTGTTGTCGGTCTGTATGTCGTTTAACTTGCGCTCAATTGTTTCGCGGTTTTTTTCAAAGACGGCGTTGGTATCCCGCGCGTGGGCGGCGAAACGTTCCTCGAAGGATTTGAGGGAAGCGTTTAAGGCGCCGGTAAAATCGAAGAACGACCTGGCAAGCTCCTCGCGGGAATCCCTTGAGGAACGAATCATCTCGTCCCGGTTTTTGCCGATCTCCTCGCGCAGGGCGGACTCGTTTTTATCGAGCCTGTTTTCGTAGTCAAGGAATTTCTGCAGCACCCGTTCCTGCGCGCCGGCTTCGCGTCTGCCCCGCAGCAGCAGCAGGACAAGTAAAACCATCTGAACGATTATGAAAACAAGAATAGCGGCAGTCAGAACAGTTTCAGACATGATACCTCCGCAGCTGTACACAGCAGTTTTGAAAGACCCGCGTTTCCGGCGCGGTTCCCCGCTTCACAAAAATTTTTTCAACAGCTCAAGGTCCAGCTCGGGGTAAACCGGGAAGCGGTCAAGCAGCTTTTTTACCCGGTCAAGGGCCTCCGCTTTGACCTCGGGCCTGATGCTGTATCTGGACATGCTTTTTTTCGCGGGATCCCGGGAATCCGGCGCCTGGCTGGTTCCCCTGAGTACCAGCGCGATGATTGAGCCAAGCTCTTCCATTTCCTCCGTGCCCATTCCCAGGGTGGTGGTTGCCGCCGTACCGATCCGCAGCCCGGCGGTATACCAGGGACCATTGGGATCGAAGGGAAGGCTGTTCCGGTTGAGGGTAATATGGCACTCGTGGAGGGCGCTTTCCGCCTGCCTTCCGGTAATGCCCATGTGGTGCACGTTGACGAGGAACAGGTGATTGTCCGTACCGCCCGTAAGTACCTCGAGACCGTTTTTCATGCAGGAATCGGCCAGGGCCCTGCAGTTGTCAACGATGCGCCGGGCGTATTGGCGGAATTCCGGGGCGCCCGCCTCGCGGAAGGCCACCGCTTTGGCCGCGATAATGTGGGGAAGGGGGCCGCCCATGGTAAGGGGACAGCCCCTGTCCAGGGCCTCGGCGAATTCCGCGGTGGAAAGCACCAGGCCCGCGCGCGGCCCCCGGAGGGTCTTGTGGGTGGTACTGGTTACCACATGCGCCCAGGGCACCGGATCGTATTCGCCGGTGAAAACTTTTCCCGCCACAAGGCCGGCAAAGTGGGCCATGTCCACCATAAAAACCGCCCCGGCTTTGTCGGCAATTTCCCGCATCCGTTTGAAGTTGATCTTCCTGGGATAGGCCGAATAGCCCGCCAGCAGGATGAAAGGCTTTACTTCCAGGGCCTGTTTTTCAATCGCGCCGTAATCGAGAAGCCCCGTCTCTTTTGACACCGAATAGCTGTGGACATTGAACATGCGGCCGGAAAGATTGTTCCGGTAACCGTGGGTCAGGTGCCCGCCCGAGTAGTAGTCCAGGCCGAGGAGGCGCTGGTTTCCCATTGCCGTTCTGAGTTCTTTCCACTGGGCATCGTTCAGCCGGTAAAGATTCGTTTCGCCGAATTTTTCAAGCATGGGCTTTTCAATTCTGGTTGAAATAATCGCCCAGTAGGCAAGCACATTGGCGTCCGCTCCGCAGTGGGGCTGCACGTTGGCATATTCCGCGCCGAAGAGCCCGCGCGCTTCCGCGGCCGCGAGGGTTTCAACGGCGTCCACGTTTTCATTCCCCGCGTAGAAACGGTGTCCGGGCACGCCTTCGGCGTACTTGTCGGTAAAGAGGTTGCCCATGGCAAGCTGTACCGCCATGGAACAGTAATTTTCGCTGGCAATAAGCTTAACCCGCTTCCGCTGGTTTTCCAGCTCCCGCACAATCGAACGGACGACTTCCGGCGCCGATTTCGCGGTTTCGCTGAGGTTACAGAGATAAGCCAGGAGGCTGGTATCCACCCTGTCCGGCCCGGTAGAGGCAAGATACGCGCTGACGGGATTCCGGATCATGTTCGTTTTACCCTGGCGGATGTCAAAAAGTTCACGATTTCATCCTTACTGTATTGAGCATTTCCCAAAACCCGGTTAGTTTTGGGAAAGCCTCTATTTACACCGATTAATTCCGGCCTGCCTGAACATTCCGGTGGTGACATAATAACCCGGAATTCGTTTTTATGCTATACTCCATAGACTTGAGTTTGTCAGGCAAGGAATTGGTTAATTCATTGCCCGACAAACAATTACAACCGGGGTTTTCGGACAAGTCCGGCGAGCCAGCCTACGTTCCGGTTCCCGGCTCTTTCACTTTTTTCAGCCCGATTTCGCGTAACAGGTATTTCTGGATTTTTCCCGAAGGGGTAAGGGGATAACTGTCCACAAAGAAAACATACTTAGGGATTTTGAAACGGCTGATTTGACCGCGGCAGAAATCCCTGACATCTTCCCCGGTCATGGCGGTATCCGGGTGAAGGATGATGAAGGCGCCCACTTCCTCGCCGTACTTTTCGCTGGCGATGCCGACGACCTGCACGTCTTTGATGCCGGGCATGGTGTACAAAAAATCCTCAATTTCTTTGGGATAGATATTTTCTCCGCCGCGGATGATCATGTCCTTGATACGCCCGGTGACGCGGAAGAAGCCGTCCCTGTCCCTGACGCCGATGTCGCCGGAATGGAGCCAGCCGTTTTTGTCGATGCACTGGGCGGTAGCGTCGGGCATCTTGTAGTAGCCCTTCATGGTGCTGTAGCCGCGGCAGCAGAATTCGCCGTGGACGCCGTCGGGACATTCCTCGCCGGTGTCGGGATTGCGGATGGTAACCTCCACGCC
>JAISND010000243.1 GCA_031276615.1 Treponema sp.
TCCAGGTCAAACTTTCCCGCGAAGGGGAACCGCCTCCCGAGGACAATACCGCGGAGGAAAGTTACCGCCGTTTTTACTTTAAAAACCTTGCCCCGGTATTCCGGGGCGATTACGCGCATCTTCCCTTCCGGCGTTTTCCCGGCTACCTTCTTTCGTCCGGGGAAGATCCCTTTACGGCCTGGGAGGACTTTCTGGAAAGCAGGCGCTGGGTCAGGATCAACCGTTTCCGCTGGCGCGGCGACGCCAAAGCCCTTGTCGATAATTGGGATATGCGCGAAACGGCCGCCGCGGCCGGACAGGCGGCCTCCGGCGGCTCTCTGCTCTTCGAGCCGGCTCCGGGCAGGGAGGGGGAGGCCGAATCGTGATCGCCCTTGTCCTTCAGGCCCGGCTCAACTCTTCAAGACTTCCGGGGAAGGCCCTCCTGCCCCTTGGCGGAAGGCCCCTTATCTTCCGGGTGATGGAAGCCCTGAACCGCGTTCCCGCGGAGCCGCGTGTTCTTGTCTGCCCGGAGGACTGTGTTTCCGCCTTTGCCCCTCTCGCCGGGGAAGCCGGTTTTGAGATAGTCGCCGGGCCGGAAGAAGACGTGCTTGCCCGCTACTGCCTCGCGATACGCCGTTTCAATATCACCCATTTGATCCGGGCCACCGGGGACAACCCCTTTGTGTTCGCCGACGCGGCCGCGGCCATCGCCGCCGAGGCCCTTGCGCTCGGCGCCGATTACGCCGGATACGGCGGCCTTCCCGCGGGCGCGGGCGTCGAGGCGGTTAATGCCGCGGCGCTGCTCCGCGCCGAAGCCGAAACACGGACTGGAAATTTTCCCGGCGCTTCCCCCGGACGATCCCGGGGGGCCGCCCTGCCCGGCGAGCGGGAACACGTCTGCCCCTACCTCTACGGACATCCGGAATTTTTTTCCCTTCACCGTCCCCTTGCGCCCCCGCGCTGGCGGAATTCCGCCAGGCTTACCGTGGATACTCCCGAAGATTACGAACGGGCGAAGCTGCTTTACGCGGCGCTGTCACTTTCCGCTCCCGGCGAGGCGCGGTACCGCGGGCCGGAGATCATCGCGGCCCACAAAGAAATTTTTTCTTCGGGAGACGCCCCGTGAGCGGCGGCGCGCTGCTGGTGGTCCCGGCCTGCGGGAAGGACAGGGGAGGGGGGCACCTTGTCCGCTCCATGATCCTGGTCCGCGATCTGCGCGCCCTGGGCAGGGAAGCGTGGCTCCACCTGCCCGGGCCGGAGGAAATGTATTCGCGGGGAAACATGCTTTCCGCCCTCCCCTCCGGTTTCCGGCTTTCCTGGATCATGCCGGGGGAGAAGGAAATTACGGAAAAAAACTGGGATTTCATCATTCTGGACCGGTTCCGGACCCCGGAGGAAGAACTGCGGCGCTGGGCGGGCCTTGCGCCCCTCGTCGGCGTTGATGAAGGCGGCCCCCTGCGCGGGCGCTTTGATTTTCTCGTCGACATCCTGCCGGGGCTTCCGCGCAGGGCGGGGGCAAATGTCCGCGATCCTTCCCTGATGCCCCTGCCCCGGATCAGGCGGCCCTTTCCGGCCGGGGACGCCGCGCCGGAACCGCTCAGGGTGCTTGTCAGTTTCGGCCGGGAGGATTCCGCGGGCCTTGGCGCCGCGGCCCTGCGGATTCTCGCGGCGCAAAACGGCGCGGGCCTGCTGGATCTCAGCCTGCTCGGGGGGGGGCTTTACGCGGAACCGGAGGCCGGCGGCCCGGCGGAGGCACGGAACCGCTCCGCCGCTATCCGCGTCCTTGAGCCGGTTCCCGATCTGCGGGATCATCTGATCGAATACGATCTCCTCGTCACCCACTTCGGCCAGAGCGCCTTTGAAGCCCTTTACGCGGGAACGCCGGTTCTGCTTGTTTCGCCCGGCCCCTACCATGAAAAACTCGCGAAAAACGCCGGTTTTTTTTCGGCGGGACAGGGAAGGCGGGGAATCGCGAAACTGCCGAAACTTCTCTTCCGGCAAATTCCGGGCAGTACCGCCGGCCTGAACCGCGACTTCCTCCGGGAACTGACAGGCCGCTGCGCCGCGCTCAGGGCCAGGCACAATCTTGAGGAGGATCGGAAACAGAGCCTCGCCTCGCTGATCAACGGCTTCAGCCCCGGCGGGGTAAAGGGCTGTCCCGCCTGCGGGGAAAGCGCGGCGGGGCGTCCGGCCTTTCCGCGGGATTCCCTTCCCGCCCCGCCCCTGGCGCGTTTCGCCGGACGCTGCTATTACCGCTGCCCCCGCTGCGGCATTGTCTACATGCGCCGGTTCGACCCGCCGGCCCCCGAATACGGGCGGGAATATTTTTTTGAACTTTACCAAAAGCAGTACGGCAAAACCTACCTCGAGGATTTTCCCGCCATTGCCGCCGCGGGAAAGCGCCGTCTCGGCGTCATCAGGTCCCTGCTTGCCGGCGCGGGCGGCGCCGTTTCGCCTGACGGCCCGCGCCGCCTCCTCGACATCGGCTGCGCCTACGGCCCCTTCCTTGCCGCGGCCTCCGGGGAGGGCTTTGTCCCGGCGGGCGTCGATCCCTCGGAGGACGCGGTTTCGTATGTGCGCGGCACACTCGGCCTTGAGGCCCGGCAGGGTTTCTTCCCGGAGGCCCCGCCGCCGGAATTCGCCGGGGAAAAAAGTTTCGACGCGGTAACGCTCTGGTATGTGATCGAACATTTTGAGAACTGCGTTCCCGTATTTGAAAGGATCCGCCGCATCCTTAAACCGGGGGGCGTGCTGGCATTTTCGACGCCCTCTTTCTCCGGCGTTTCGGGCCGCGGATCCCCCGCGCGTTTTCTCGCCCGGAGCCCCGGGGATCACTGGACCGTCTGGAGTCCCCGGATTTGCGGGAAACTGCTCGGGAAGGCGGGTTTCACCGTAAGGAAGATACTCGTCACCGGGCATCACCCGGAACGTTTCCCCCTGGCGGGGAAATTTGCCCGGAAAGAAACAGCCCCCCCCTACCGGCTGCTGCTCGCGCTCAGCCGGTTATTCGCGCTGGGCGATACCTTTGAAGTGTACGCGACCCTCGGCGGGGAGGCCGGGAAGGAAAGATCATGAAGGAACGGTTGATGATTTTGGGCGCCGGAGTCATGCAGGGCCCGGCGATAAGAATCGCGAAAGAGCTGGGACTCTTCACGGTGGCGCTTGACGGCAGCGCGGAGGCGCCCTGCGTTTCAATGGCGGACCGCTTCGAGCGGATCGACCTTAAAGACAGGGAAGGCGTTACGGCTTTCGGACGCTCCCTGCAAAATTCGGGGGGCCTTGCGGGCATCATGACCGCGGGAACGGATTTTTCCGCCACCGTGGCCTGGGCCGCGGAAAGGCTCGGCCTTCCGGGCATTCCCCATGAGGCGGCCCTCAACGCCTCGGACAAGTCGCGCATGCGCTCGTGTTTCAAAAAGGCGGGACTCCCCTCGCCGGAATTTGTCATCCTCGACGGCGCGTCCCGGCCGCCGTACCGGTCCCTGCCCGGCGCTTTTCCGCTGGTGGTTAAACCCGTCGACAGCATGGGCGGCCGCGGCTGCCGCCGGGTCGATTCCCCCGGGGAACTCGGGCAGGCGGCGGAAGAGGCCCTGGGCTTTTCCCGCTCCCGCAGGGTCATCGTGGAAACCTTCATGGAGGGCCCCGAATTTTCCGTTGACGCCATCCTGTACCACGGGGAGATTACTATCTGCGGCCTCGCGGACAGGCACATCTTTTTCCCGCCTTATTTCATCGAGATGGGACACACCATGCCCGCGATTCTCGAAGCGGAAAAGCAGGAAGCGATTCTTGAAACCTTCCGCGCCGGCATCCGCGCCCTGGGTCTCGCGGGAAAGGACAGCGCGGGCGCGGCCAAGGGCGACATCAAACTTGGCCCTTCGGGCCCCATGATCGGCGAAATAGCCGCCCGGCTCTCCGGCGGCTACATGTCGGGCTGGACGTATCCCTACGCTTCCGGCACGGAACCCGTCCGGGCGGCCATTCTCGCGGCCATCGGCAGAAAACCCGAAGGTCTCAGGCCGCTCCGATCCTGGACGAGCGCGGAACGGGCCTTCATTTCCATTCCCGGCACGGTCAGGTCGATTCACGGCCTTGAGGCGGCGCGCGGTCAAAACCACGTGAAGGATCTTTTTCTCCGTATAGGCGAAGGAAGCAGGGTGAGTTTCCCGGTGAACAACGTTACCAAGTGCGGCAACGTCATCAGCGCCGCGCCGGACCGCGCCGCCGCGGCGGAGGCGGCCGAAAAGGCCTGCCGTTCCATCCTGATACGCCTTGAAACCGGCAGCGGCGAAACCGGCGCCTTCCTCGCCGCCGGCGCGGTTCGCGGGCCGGCGGCCGGCGGGAACCCCGAATCCCGCCCGGACGCGGAAGGACAGGCTTTCCCGCCCGCCGCCTTCCAGGCCGGCCCGGACATTGAAGCGGCCCTCCTGCGGCTTCCGGAGCCCGGCGCGTCCGGCGCCCGCGAAACGCCGGACGGGGTCAAACTTGTTTCCTTTCCGGAATTCACGTCTTCGGAATTACGGGACTACGCGGGAAGGACGGCAGGGGAAAGCCTTGAGGCGGTGAGGCTGCTTACGGGACTCTCCCTTCCCGAAGTTCCGCCGGACGGCGCGGCTTCCTCCGGCGATACATGCGTCCTCCTGGGAAGATCCTTCTGGGCGGCCTTTGTCCGCGGCGGCTACCAGGGGGCGGTCTACTTTATCGACAGCCTTTTGGGGAAGCGCGGTTAATGGCATGAACAAAACGGAGTGCGGCAATTGAAACCTGTGCGGGGGCCTGCCCTCTGCCCCCCGCGCGGTCCCGGCGGGAACCGGCGCGTTTTAACGGCCTTCTTTTTTCTCTTCGCCGGCGCCGTCCTTCTCCCCGCGCAGACCGGCGCGGCAGGCCTTTCGCTTGACGAAACCCTGGCCGCCCTTGGTTCCGCCGGGGGCGCCGCCGGGGCCGAATTCCGCTGGGATCCCTTTCTCCGCGCCGGCGCTTTTTCGGTGGAAAGCCACCAGGGGGTTTTCTCCACGGCCCTCGGCGCCGGGGAAACGGGCTTTCTGCTCCTGGACGGAAGGGAAGTCTTTACCGTTCCGCTGCCCTACGCCGAAAGGGGCCTCCTTTATTTCCCCCAGGCCTTCGTCAGCACCCTGAAAAGCGCCCTTGCCCGGGCCGCCGGGGAGGACGCCTCGCGTTTCCGCATCGCGGCGATCATCATCGATCCCGGCCACGGGGGAAAGGACTCCGGCGCGGTGGGGAATTTCGTTGTCAACGGAAAACCCTTCAGGGCAGTGGAAAAGGAAATCACCCTCGACGCCTCAAAACTTCTCCGCGGCTTCCTCGCCGGCGCATATCCGGACAAGCAGATTCTGATGACCCGCGAAGGGGATACCTATCCAACCCTCGAGGACAGGGTCGCCATCGCCAACTCCGTACCCCTCAAGGAGAACGAGGCGATCATTTACATTTCCATTCACGCCAACGCTTCCTTCAACAGGCAGGCCCGCGGCTACGAGGTCTGGTATCTCAGCCCCGATTACCGCAGGACAGTCCTGGACAAGTCAAAATACGCCGATTCCGCCGAGGTTATCCCCATCCTGAACGCCATGCT
>JAISND010000269.1 GCA_031276615.1 Treponema sp.
GTGATTCTCGAAAGAATAATTATGCAGTAAAGGGCGGGTTTTTATCCGATTCCGCATAAATATACCCAATACTTGACATTGAATCCGGCTCTGTGACAGTATAAACACATGAAAATCGAGGATCTGCGGGAAACGGCCGCCCTGGCGCATCTCAATATGGATGAGAAAGAGCTGGCCGGCGCGTTTTCCGCCTTTGAGCAGATGATCGGATACTTTGCCGCCATGCAGGCGGCGGACAGGGACGGGGCGAGCTTTACCGCATCGATTACCGGGGGAACCGAGGGCATGGCCGCTTCTTCCCGCCTTGTCGGGTCGGATTATTTCCGGCCCGACCGGAACATTTCCGGTGACAATTCCGGAGATTTAAGCGAAGAAATGCTTGAAAAAGCGGGCGACCGCGACGGCCGTTTCGTGGTAATCCCGAATGTGCTGTAACAGGACGGTGACGCATGCCGATTGATTTTCCCGGCGGTTTTTTACCGTATGCGGAAGAATGGGAAAAAAGGATAAGCGCCTTTATTGAATGGCGGCCCGACGCGCCGGAACCCGCGGACGCCGCGCCGGACGGCGCCCGCGTTCCGGGCATCGCCGGTCTTCCCTTCGCGGTAAAGGACAACATCGCGGTAAAGGATTTTTCCCTGAGCTGCGGATCAAAGCTGCTTGAAAAATTCCGCTCCCCCTACAGCGCCACGGTCGTGCGCAGACTCGAAGCCGCCGGCGCGCGGGTTATCGGCAAAACCAACCTTGATGAATTCGGCATGGGTTCGTCCACCGACAATTCGGCGCTCGGGCGGACCAACAACCCCTGGGATACCGGGCGGGTTCCGGGCGGCTCCTCGGGCGGCTCCGCGGCGGCGGTTGCCGCCGGGATTGTGCCCTTCGCGCTGGGCACCGACACGGGCGGCTCCGTGCGGCAGCCCGCGGCCTTCTGCGGCGTGGTGGGACTCAAGCCGACCTACGGCGCGGTCTCCCGTTACGGCCTGGTTGCCTACGCCTCAAGCCTTGAGTCCGCCGGGGTGCTTGCCGATACGGTTGAGCGCTGCCGCGCGGTTTTCTCGGTTATCCGCGGCCCCGACCCGCTGGACGAAACCAGCCACGGGGCGCCCGCGGCGGCGCCGCCCCTGTACCCGGACGCCGGGACAGGCCGTCCGGCCGCGCCCGGCGGGCGTATCGGCGTGCTTTCGCCGGAGGCGGTAGCGCGGGCCCTTGCGGCGGCGGCGAAGGACGCCGGGGGAGAGGGCGGCGCCCTTGAAGCGGCGGCCCAGGCCTCGGTGCTGGAGGAAGAAACGCGCCGCGGTTTCGAGCTTGCCAAGACAAGGCTTTCGGGGCTGGGGTACACCCTTGTCGAGGTTGAAATTCCCAGCCTTAAATACGGCGTGCCCGCCTACTACACCATCGCCACCGCCGAAGCCAGCGCGAATCTTGCCCGCTTTGACAGCATACGCTACGGGGCGCGGCCCGGGTACGCGGAAAACCCCGATGAACTTGTCGATAAGGCCAGGGAAGCGGGCTTCGGCGCGGAGGTAAAACTGCGCATACTTTTGGGAACCTTTGTGCTCCGTTCGGGATTTCAGGATCGCTATTACCTGCGGGCACAGAGAATCCGGCAGGGGATTCGCCGCGGTTTCGAGGCCCTCCTCGGGGACGGCGAATACAGGGAAAAGGCCGGGTTAGACGCTATTCTCATGCCGGTGTTTCCCTCCCGGGCCTTCGGCCGCGGGCCGTCGTCGCTTTCCGCCTTTGCCCAGAAAGCGGCCGACCTCTACACCTGTTGCGCCAATCTTGCCGGGCTTCCCAGCCTTTCCTTTCCCGCCTCTGTTGAAGGGGGGCTTCCCGTGGGCGTGCAGATCCTCGGCCGGGCCTGCGCGGAGGGAACCCTTCTGGATATCGCGGAGGCCTATGAAAAAAAATACCCCTTCCCCCATCCGGGGGGCTACAGGGCTTTCTGGAGTTAGCCGTATGTATCAGTCGTTCATCGGACTTGAGGTTCACATTCATCTTCTGACAAAAACAAAGGTGTTCTGCGGCTGCCGTTCCGCCTTTGGCGACGAGCCCAACACCAACGTGTGTCCCGTCTGCATGGGCTACCCCGGCGTGCTGCCGAGCCTCAACATCGAGGCGATGCGCATGGGCTGCATGGTGGCCCGCGCGCTTAACTGTACCATACCCGAAAAAACCTGGTTTGAACGGAAGCAGTATTTTTATCCGGACATGACCAAGAATTACCAGATATCCCAGTTTGCCTCCCCTCTGGGGCAGCGCGGTTACGCCGATATTGAAGGCAGAAACGGAACCCGGACAATCAAAAAACGGGTACGCATAAAGGAATGTCACCTCGAAGAAGACGCGGGCAAGATGATCCATACCGGTACGGTTTCGCTCCTTGACTATAACCGCGCCGGGGTTTCGCTCCTTGAGATCGTTACCGAACCCGATATGGAAACAGGCGAGGAAGCGGAGCTTTTTATCCAGCAGCTTCGCCGTACCGTGCGCTACCTTGGGGTCTGCGACGGCAACATGGAGGAGGGCAGCCTTCGGGCAGACGCCAACGTTTCAATCAACCTGCCCGGCAGGGGCCTTGGCAAAAAAGTGGAGATCAAAAACCTCAACTCCTCCCGCTTTGTCAGGCTCGGCCTCAATTACGAAATAGCCCGGCAGGGCGAACTCCTCGACGCGGGAAAAGCCGTCACCCAGGAGACCCGGCTCTGGAACGAAAACCGCGACGAAACCCAGCCCATGCGGCAGAAGGAAAACGCCCAGGATTACCGCTACTTTCCGGAACCTGACCTGCCGGTTTTTTCCCCGGATCCGGAATTTCTCAAATCCGTGGAAGAGGGCCTCGTGGAGCTTCCCCTGCCGCGGGCGAAGCGGCTCCGGGACGAGTACGGTTTAAGCGAAGAGCAGGCCGATCTTGTCTGCGAGGAAAAGGCCCAGGCCGATTATTTCGAGGAAGCCGTCGCCGCGGCGGTGGAGCGGGGGCTTCCGCGGGGAGACGCGGCGGGACGCATCGTGAAATGGCTTTTGCAGGATATCAAGCATATCCTTGGCAGGGAAGGCATCGAGACGCGGAACATCGCCTCCTTTAAAGCCGGCCCGGCGCGGCTCGCTTCCCTTGTTGCGCTTAACGCCGGGGGAAAGGTTTCGGGGAAAAACGCCAGGCAGGCCCTGGAAGCGGCCCTGGACGAGGACAAAGATCCGGAGCTTGTCATCCGGGAACGGGGCTGGGAATTGATTTCCGACCCGGCGCGGATAGCCCTTGCGGTTCAGGAGGTTTACAGCGCGGAGAAGCCGGTCTTTGCCGAGCTGCGGGCCGCCGCCGAAAACGGCGGTCTGCCGGCAAAGCGCAGGCAGACCCTTACCGCCTTCCTCGTGGGCAAGGTACTCGCGGCCACAGGCGGCAGGGCGGATCCGAAAATCGCCGGAAGCCAGATAGAGGCCCTGATCCGGGGGCAGTAGGCCGGAACCTTTCCCGGCCGCCCGCGGGGCAAAAAATCATCTTCGCGAATTCGTGACAATTCGCCAGGAAAGAAAAAACGGCGCCAGTCGAGCCTTTCCCAAAACTCGGTTAGTTTCGGGAAAGGCTATGGAGAAAGCGGCCTGAAGCCCACTTTCTCCGCTAAATCCAAGGTTGCTTTCCCAAAAACTGAAGTTTTGGGAAAGCCTCCGTCATCATTCCTTTGTTTGTACCCCGTCTTTTCCCTGTCTGTTGCGGGCCGACAAAAACTTTGACGAAAGCTTAAAACAAAAGTCTGTACCGTGGGCGCCCCCGCCATGTCAGTACGTGCCCCGTCCTGATTCCGGTATCAATTTTTCCGGTGCCCGCCAGGCTCTTGCGCCCCGTGGTAAAACGTATTGTTTTTAAGTAAACGCCTGTGGTGTCAGTCACCCCCGGCTTGACAGTCCCCCGTATCCCGGTGAGAATTCCAGAGATACCTGAGTATCAAAGGAGACTTTATGTCCATGATTCACAAAGAAGTCAGTGATTTTTCCGTGGATGCTTTCCAGGGCAACGCGTTCAAAACCGTGACCAGGGCCGATATCCTTGGCAAGTGGAGCGTTTTTTTCTTTTATCCGGCGGATTTTACCTTTGTTTGTCCTACCGAGCTGGAGGATCTGCAGAACAGGTATAACGATTTCAGGGCAATCGGCTGTGAAATTTATTCGATTTCCTGTGACACCCATTTTGTCCATAAAGCCTGGCATGACATTTCCAGGACCATTCAAAAAATCCAGTTTCCCATGCTGGCCGATCCCACCGGAGTCCTTGCCCGGGACTTTGAGGTGATGATCGAGGAAAGCGGCGTGGCCGAGCGGGGGGATTTTATCATAAACCCTGAAGGTAAAATCGTGGCCTACGAGGTGCTTGCGGGCAATGTGGGGCGCAACGCGGGTGAAATCCTCCGCCGGGTGCAGGCCTCCCAGTTTGTGGCCGAACACGGCGATCAGGTCTGCCCCGCCCAATGGCAGCCCGGCGGCGGGACCCTGAAACCCGGCCTTGATCTTGTAGGCCAACTGTAAACCGCGTTTTCAGCCGGCTGTAATTTTGTTGTATAGGGGAGCCTCTAAAAACTTCAGTTTTTAGAGGTTTTCTTGCCTTTTTGAAATAAAATACAAATTTTAAGCTCTGCGAATATCTGCGGCAGCAGAAGGTGGATCTCTCTCTGTTTCCGGTGGAGGACTATGACAATCCCCCGGCGGAACGGGCGGTAACTTTTTCCATCAACAATACCGCCGTCATGGCCCAAAAAAACAGGCGGCCATTCAGGAGCTGGTGAACAACGTGGAACAGGGCAGGGCGTCCGTGCGGGAAACCATCGACGCGGCCGGGAGATTACCTCCGCCCTTATCCATCTGCGGGAACACGCGGAAGCGATCAAGACGGGTTACCATGACATGATGGACAGGACCCGGAATCTTGAAGATTCCATGCAGAGGATCACAAAAACGGGCGAAGCGAACGCCCCCTAGCCTTTTGTCCCGGGAGCCGGCCGGGCGGCCTGCCGCGGAACAAAACACTGCCCCCGCGATACGGCCAGGGGGCAAGAAGAAAATCCGTCCTGTCCCGAATGAGCGCGGCAAAAAACGCGACCTTTTCGCTTTTCCCCGAGTAGTTATATGGATTGATAAAGGTTGCTTTCCCAAAACTGAAGTTTTGTAAGGTTGAAAACCTGAAAAACTGCAAGAGCCTTCAGGCTCAAAGCAGAGGCGATTTCAAAATAACCGGTTTTGAAATTAGCTCAATGATCCTAAAACACAACTTCGGGGGAACCGTTGCCATTGACCTGCCGTTGGCAAGTTTCACGTTAACACCTCCTTTTCAATTTCTATATTTGGGTAAAACGTGTATGGCGGCGATCCCCCCATCTTTTCCGGGATGTATCCGCGATGAACAAGATCATGGTGTGTGCTATTACATGTATATTCCTGCCTCTTTTCGCCCACGCCCAGGATTG
>JAISND010000228.1 GCA_031276615.1 Treponema sp.
CCGACGCCGCCAAGGTTGGCTGGATTCTCTACGATTCCGGCGCGGCGCCCAACTCCCCGGAAAAATTCGGAGTCCCCCGGCCTTAAGCGGGTTTGTCCGGAAACTCCGGTTTCCGGACACTCCGCTCCGCCGGTCCGGGAGCCTGTTGCGCTTGTGGATTTTTTGCAATAACTTGCAGAAATATACGATTTTGCGCCGAAGCGCGGCAAACTCCCGGGCCTCCGGAAATTCCGGTTTCCGGCAGCGGCTTCGGCCGCGGTTCCCGCCCCGGCTTTAAGGGGTAAGGGAGTCTGCCTGCCGGTTTGCTCCGCGTTGTGAGGTGTGTATGGCGAAAGAAATAAATATCAATGAAACGGAAACCGCGCCGGACGATAGGGTCTCCGGCGCGGGCCTCGACGCAATGACCGGATCGCCTCGTTCCGGGGGAATCGAACATCTCGATTTTATAAGCGCCCTTGTCTTAATGGTTCTCTGCGTTTTCAGTTCCGTTCTGGCCCTGTCCTATTACGTCAAATCAAAAAAAGAATTTTACGCCTCCCCCGGTTTTATGCCCATGCTTATCGGCGTGATTCTTTTTCTTCTTTCCCTTTCACTGCTTGTCCAGTCCCTCAAAGGTTCTTCCCTGAAAGAACGGTTCGGCCAGGCCGCGGCGGCGTTCCGGCGGGGGACGGGGAGCCGCCGTTTTTTTAATTCGGCGGCCGGCCTGGCGATATTCGGCGTTTACATCTACGCGCTGCTTCGCTTTCTTCCGTTCTGGCTCGCGTCCTTTATCTTTCTGGCGGCGGTTTTTATGTATCTCAGGGCTTCCGGCATTGTCAAATGCGTCATCATTGCCGCTCTGAGCATCGGGGGCATAGTGCTTCTTTTCCAGATTGCCTTCCGGGTACCCATGCCCTAAGGAGAACGTATGTCAGCTTTAACCCATATCGTAACGGCGGTTCAGGTAGTTGCTTCCCCCGTTGGCATAATCTCCCTGTTTGTTTCGGTTCTCCTGGGACTTGTTTTCGGCATGCTTCCGGGCCTGACCGCGACAATGGCGGTAGCCCTGCTTACGGGGGTGACGTACTCCTTCAGCGGCCCCCTGGCGGTTCTTGTTCTTATCGGCGTGTATATCGGGGCTATTTCCGGAGGCTGCCAGTCGGCCATCCTGCTCAACATTCCCGGCACCCCCGCGTCGGCGGCTACTTCCATGGAAGGCTACCCCCTGGCGCAGCAGGGCAAGGCGGGGCTTGCCATTTTCGTGGCAAACGCCTCGTCGTTTTTCGGCACCATCATCGGCATTGTCTGCGTGATTCTCTTTACCCCGCTCCTGACAAGCGCGGCCCTGAAGTTCAATTCCCAGGAGATGTTTTTGCTGGCGGTGTTCGGCATTGTAATATGCGGCAACCTCACTTCGGGGGGCATGCCGGTCAAGGGCTGGATATCCGGTTTTCTTGGCCTCCTCATTTCCCAGGTGGGGCTTGATACGGTGAACTCAATGGCCAGGTACTCTTTCGGAAACATGAACCTGCGGGGAGGCATATCCCTGCTGCCGGTCATGATCGGCCTCTTCGGCTTTCCCGAGATTATCGAAGCCTTCACCCCCGAAAAGCGGAATATAATTCCCGTTTCAAAATACAGGATCCGCGAAGGCTTCGGCGTTATGAAGCGTAACGTCATCAACGTTCTGCGCTCGGGCCTTCTGGGCGTTTCAATGGGCGCCATCCCCGGCGTCGGGGAAGATACGGGCGGCTGGCTCAGTTACTGGGCGGAAAAACGTTTTTCCAAATCAACCAGATGGGGCAGGGGCGAAATCCGCGGAGTCGTCTCCGCGGAGACCGGCAACAACGCGGCCATAGGCGGCGCCATTATTCCGGTGCTCTCCCTCGCGATACCGGGCAGCGCGCCCGCGGCGGTACTCCTTGCCGCCTTCTGGATGCACGGTTACCGGCCGGGCCCCCTCCTGATGCAGTCCACCCCGGAGTTTCTCTACTACGTGGTGGTCTTTATGGCTTTTTCCGCCTTTATGATGTGGGTGCTGGCGTCCAATATCAGCCGCTTCACGGTGCGGATACTCCAGGTAAAAAACGAGATCCTCATGCCCATTATCTTTGTCTGCTGCATCATCGGGGCCTTTGTGGTCAACAACCGGGTTTTCGACATCAAGCTGATGTATATTTTCGGCATCCTGGGCATTGTTATGCGCAGCCTTAAATACCCGGCCGCGCCCTTTCTCCTGGGGATAATTCTCGGCAACATGGCCGACGAGAATCTGCGCAGGGCGCTCATCCTCAACGGGGGAAGCGTCAAAAGTTTCTTTACCCGGCCGATTTGCCTTTTCTTTCTTGTTTTCATCCTTGCCCTGATCCTGCCGCAGATACCGCCGGTGGTAAAGTGCGCCGCCGCGATAAAGCGGAGCTTCGCGAAGAAAAAGCCGGCGGCATGAACTACGCGCTGTGCAATGAACTTTTCGGTGGCATGGAAGCCGGCGGCGCGGCGCGGCTCGCGGGGGAAGCGGGCTACGGCGGGATGGAATTCGCCCCCTACACGGTTTTCGGCTCCTTTTCTCCCGCCGAAGTGAGGGCGGGCCTGGGGAATATAAAAAGGGCCCTCGGGGACAACGGGCTTGCCTTCGCGGGCTTCCACTGGCTCCTGGTCGATTCCCGGCCCCTGTCCCTGGTCAGCCCCGACAGGGCGCTGCGGCAGCCCGCCCTGGATCGCCTGCGCCTGCTGCTCTCCGCGGCGGCGGAGCTGGGCGGGGCTTCCCTTGTTTTGGGTTCTCCCAAACAGCGGGGCAGCGTTCCGGGGCAGAGCGCCGGGGAGGCGAAAAAAATTCTGGGGGAAAGCCTTGCCTCCCTTGGGGATTTCGCGGTTTCCTGCAATTCAAAAATTCTCCTTGAAGCCCTTGATCACAGTCAATGCGACGTGGTGAACACCCTTGCGGAATCCCTGGAAATGGTTAAAGCCATCGGCTCTCCGGGAATCTCCGGCATGTTTGATTTTCATAACACGGGGGATGAGAAAGAAAGCTGGGAAAGCCTTATCCGGCGCTACAGGGATCTTGTCGCCCATGTTCATATCAACGAGATGAACGGTGATGTTCCCGGATCGGGGACTTCCGATTATGTCCCCGCCTTCAGGGCCCTCGGGGAAACGGCCTTCGAAGGCTGGATAAGCGTGGAAATTTTCAGCCAGCCGGAGAATCCCGCGCGGGCCATCGGCGGGGCACTTGCTTTCATGCGGGAAACCGAGGCCCGCGCCCGGACGTATGGCGCGTAACGGATTCCCGCGCAAAGGAGGACGGATGAAAAGCGAAGGATTCTATCTGGGCGGTTTTGCCGACGAGGCGGCCGATGATCTGGCGGGCCAGATCCGCGCGCTTAAGGCCCTTGGCTGGACGCGTCTGGAGGCGCGGAGCATAGACGGCGTTAATATTCACGACATGGAAGACAGGGCCTTTGATGAAGCCTGCGCCGCCCTTGAAAAGGCCGGCATAAGGGTCAGCTGCTTCGGCTCCACCATCGCGAACTGGGGCGTCCGTCCGGACTGCGATTTTTCCGCCCTCATGGCCGCGGCCGGGCGCGCGCTTGAGCGGATGAAGAGGCTTGAGGTTCCCCTGATCAGAATCATGAGTTTCGCGGTCCTCTGCGATGAAAAAAAGCGGCCCCTGCCGGATCAGGGGGAGGCGGAACGTTTTGACCGGCTGCGGCGGATCTGCGCGCCCTTCCTCGAAGCCGGCATTACGCCGGTGCATGAAAACTGCTTTAACTACGGCGGCATGAGCTGGGAGCATACCCTCAAAATGCTCGACGCGGTTCCGGGAATGAAGCTGGTCTACGACACGGGGAACCCCGGCCTGACCCCGGACTTCCGCAAAGCCTGGCCCTATCCCAATCAGGACAGCCTTGAAGTGTGGGAACACCTCAAGGCCCGTGTTGTCCATATCCATATCAAGGACGGCCGCCGCGATCCGGAAACCGGCGGGGAAACTTACTTTTATCCCGGCGAAGGTGACTGCGAGGTAAAGAAGATTCTGGCCGATGCCCTGGCCTCCGGCTATTCCGGCGGCTTTACCATTGAACCCCACATGGCTTCCGTTTTCCACGACGCCTCGGTCAGATCAAGCCCGGAACAGCGCTTTGAAAATTTTGTGGAATACGGCAGGCGGACCGAAGAACTTTTCCGGGAACTTGGCTGTACCGTCAGGGACGGGGCGGTGACTCCGGCATCGCC
>JAISND010000001.1 GCA_031276615.1 Treponema sp.
GAAACAGGGCCTATGAGCCGTTAAAAGATTATTTCCGTGAATTGTATGTACGGAACAGGGACATTATGCACGGCCTTTGGTAGTCCGGCGGCCTTCCGTTTTTCCTGTCTTTTCCGCGCCCCCCGCCTGTTTCCGGAGATTCGGCAGGGGGCCGGCTTTTCCAGGCAGCGCGAAGCCTTGTAAGCCCCTGTCCTTTGGTTTATAGTAGAAAGGAAACGGCGGAAACCCCGGCCGGACCGCGGGAATCCCGCGGAAGGAGAAATTTTTATCATGCTGGAAGCCCTGAAAAAAAATCCCGCCTGGAAGGGCCGCCGCGGCCCCGTGGTGCTGGTCATTATGGACGGCGTCGGCTGCGGAAAATACAGGGAAGGCGACGCGGTTGCCGATTCCAGAATGTGCCATTTAAACGCGATCAGGGCGGAAAGCCCGAATACAAAACTCAAGGCCCACGGAATCGCCGTGGGGCTTCCCTCCGACGAGGACATGGGCAACAGCGAGGTGGGGCATAACGCCATGGGCTGCGGCCGGGTTTTCAGCCAGGGCGCCAAACTGGTATCAAAATCCATTGAAACGGGGGCCATGTTTGAAGGCGGCGCGTGGAAGGAAGTATGCGCCAATGTGGCGGGCAGGAGCGGCGCCGGCCGGCCTTCCACCCTGCACTTTATCGGCCTTTTCTCCGACGGCAACGTACACAGTCATCTGGATCACCTCAGGGCCATGATTAAACAGGCGAAGAAGGACGGGGTGAAGCGGGTGCGGGTACACGTACTTTTTGACGGCAGGGACGTGGGTGAAACCAGCGCCCTTGAATACCTTGATCCCTTCGAGGCCTTTTTGAAGGAGATCAGTACCGGCGGCTTTGACGCGAAAATAGGCTCCGGCGGCGGCAGAATGTGGATCACCATGGACCGCTACGGCGCGGACTGGACTATGGTGGAACGGGGCTGGCAGACCCACGTGCTGGGAAAGGCCCGCCGGTTTTCCGGCGCCCGGGAAGCGGTGGAAACCTTCCGCCGGGAAATTCCCGGCATCATCGATCAGGACCTCAAGGAATTCGTCGTCGCCGAAAACGGAAAACCAATCGGCACTGTCGAGGACGGTGATTCGGTGGTCTACTTCAATTTCCGCGGCGACCGCGCCCTTGAGATCACCGCCGCCTTTGAGGAAGACAAATTCGACAAATTCGACCGCGGGCGGCGTCCCGGTGTCTGCTACGCGGGAATGATGGAGTACGACGGCGATCTCCACGTTCCGCGCCGCTACCTGGTCAGTCCGCCTTCGATAGACCGGACCCTGGGCGAGTACCTCGCGGCCACCGGCGTACGCAGCCTGGCAATTTCGGAAACCCAGAAGTACGGCCACGTCACCTACTTTTTCAACGGCAACCGGACGGGCAAATTCAGTGAAAAGCTGGAGGACTACGTCGAGATAAAAAGCGACGTGGTTCCCTTCGAGCAGCGTCCCTGGATGAAATGCGCCGAGATCACGGACAGGGTTATTGAGGCCGTCGGCTCGGGCAAATACGATTTCATCAGGCTCAATTATCCCAACGGCGATATGGTGGGACATACCGGCGTGTATCAGGCCGTGGTCTGTTCAATGGAGGGCATGGACATCCAGCTTGGCCGGCTCGCAAAGGCGGTCCGGGAATCAGGCGCGGTCATGGTGATCACCGCCGACCACGGCAACTCGGACGACATGTACGAGCACGACAGGAAAAGCGGCGCCGTTCTGTTAAAGGAGGACGGCACTCCAAGGGCAAAGACCAGCCACAGCCTGAACCCGGTTCCCTGCATTGTATACGATCCCGAATACGGGGGCGAATACCAAAACGGGCCGAAAGAAGGCAGCCTCAACGAGGGCCTGGGGATCAGCTCCGTCGCCGCTACCTGCATAGAACTTCTCGGATATGTGCCGCCGGAGGATTACGACAAATCCGTTTTACGGATACCCAATCACCGGAGAGCGGCAAATTCCGGCAAGTGAAAACGGACTATGCAGGGCGGCCAATAAAGGATAGTCTGAATATATGAATCATACAACGAAGATTTTTACGGCAATGTGCGCCTGCCTTCTGGCGCTGTCCGGCTGCGGCGAAAACGGAAAGAACGCCGAAGCGCCGGTCTCCGGAAGCGGGCTTGACAGGGACACCAGTTACGCCCTGGGCATGAACCTCGGCGCGTCCATCTCCGGCGACATGAAGAATAACGGGATAGAGCCCGATACCGCCGAATTCCTGCGGGGCTTTAAGGAAGGGATTGAAGGCGGAAAGACCCGTTTTACCGCGGAAGAAGCGGAAACAAAGATACGCGAGACTTTTATGGCCCGCGCGGAAAAGGAAAACGGGGAGCGCCGGCAGGCGGAGATTGACTTTCTCGCGGAAAACAGCAAGAAAGAGGGAATTGTCATAACCGGCAGCGGACTTCAGTATGAGGTGCTAAGCGAAGGCAGCGGCGCGAAGCCCGCCGCCGCCGATACGGTGCGGGTGAATTACGAGGGAACCCTCATCGACGGCGCCGTCTTTGACAGCTCTTATTCCCGGGGCGAGCCAATCGAATTTTCCCTTGATCAGGTTATTCCCGGCTGGACAGAGGGGATTCAGCTTATGAGCGAAGGTTCCTCTTACC
>JAISND010000012.1 GCA_031276615.1 Treponema sp.
AGCTTTCACCGGGAATCCGTACAAGGTCCCGGAGGAATTTTGTCATGTCCGCCTCGCAAGCCCTGGCGGCTTTTTTTATCGCGGCAAAATCCAGCATGGTATTCTCCTCTCCGGCGCGGATTTCGGCCGCGCCCGCGTTGCTTTTTTCGGACATCCGCGACGCGGATTCACAAAGGTCCGGAACTGTCCCTTAAATCCGGGACCGCGGCTTCGGAATATCAAACCGCGGAACCGGAAATCATCCGCTGGGGAATTCCCCGTCCCAGACCACATCCCGGAATTTTTCCGGATCGGTGTTTCCTTCGGTGCTGAAAAGAAGCGCCACCGAATCGGAATTGATCCCCAGGGCATCCCGGAAATCCCGGTACTCCCCGTCACGGAGCAGGGTAAAGAGCAGGCCCGCGGTAACCGCCCCGGATTCGCCCGAGATAATCTTGTTGTCGCCCTTGAGGGGAACCGCCAGGATGCGCATGCCCCGCGAAGCGACCCAGTCGGGGGCGGAGACAAAAAAATTCGCGTGGTTCCTGAGTATTTCCCAGGAGATGGTGTTGCCTTCGCCGCAGGCAAGGCCCGCCATGATGGTACTCAGGTTTCCCTTTACACCCACCAGCTTTCCCGCAAGGCTGGAAATGTACAGGCAGTCCGCGGCGGAAGCCTCCACGACGGACATCACCGGCGGGCTACCGGGAAAGAGATTCGCGAAGTAGCCGATCACCGAACCGGCAAGGGAGCCGACGCCGGCCTGCACGAAAATGTGGGTCGGCCGTTCAACGCCGGCGGCCCCGAGCTGGTCCCGGATTTCATGGGACATGGAGCCGTAGCCCTGCATAATCCAGCCGGGAATCTCCTCATAGCCTTCCCAGGCCGTATCCTGAACCATGACCCCGTGGGGATCCTGGGACGCCTTCCTGTTGGCAAGCCGCACCGCGTCGTCATAGTTAAGATCGGTAATGCTCGCGTCGGCGCCTTCCTTCCGGATGTTTTCAAGCCGCGCCAGGGAAGAACCCCTGGGCATAAGCACCACCGATTTCTGCCGGAGCTTGTTCGCGGCCCAGGCCACCCCCCTGCCGTGGTTTCCGTCGGTGGCGGTGTAAAAGGTAATGTCTCCCAGCCTCGCCTTGGTTTCGTCCGAGACCAGGACATTGTAGTCGATTTCGGAAATGTCCTTTCCCAGCTGTTTGGCTATGTACTTTGCGATGGCGTAGGAACCGCCCAGCACCTTGAAGGCGTTAAGATCGAAGCGGAAGGATTCATCCTTTACAAAGATGCCTCTGATTTTTAAATACGCGGCAAGACGGGAAAGATTGACCAAGGGTGTCTCGGCATAATCCGGTATGCTTTTGTGAAACCGGCGCGCCTTTTCCGTCTCGGCGGGACTCATAAGGGAAAGGCTTCCGGAACAGTCCGTTTTTGGCATTTCGTTCCGCGCCCACTTGACCGGTTCCCTCATATTTCCGCTATGGCCTCGATTTCCACAAGTACGCTTTTGGGCAGCTGGCGAACCGCGACGGTCGAGCGGGCGGGTTTGCCGGAAAAGTGCCCTGCGTAGACATCGTTAAAGGCGGCAAAGTCGTTCATGTCCGCGAGGAAACAGGTGGTCTTTACCACCTTCGCGAGGGACGAGCCGGCCGCCTCCAGAACCGCCCTGAGGTTTTTGATGACCTGCTCCGTCTGTTCGCCTATCGTGCTTCCGGCCACCCCGCCGGATTCGGCAGAAAGGGGAATCTGGCCCGATGTAAAAACCAGGTTTCCCGATACGCAGGCCTGGGAGTAGGGTCCGATGGCCGCGGGGGCGGCGTTTGTCTGAATTGCCTTCATATTTACTCCTATAAAAAGCGGCGGTATCGCCGCTGACGTTCAACCGGACATTAACGCGAAGCGTTAATGATTACTCCTTCAATTTATTTTATTTTATTGCTAAACTTTTTTTTAGTCAAGCGGGCCGGTTCCGGAACCGGCCCAAGTTGTTTTCCGGAGACCTCCGCGAACCTGTATTTTTCTTCCAGGCTTCTGATGTGCAGATACACGGTGTTTCTGGAAATGCCAAGGTCCGATGAAATGGCCTGTACCGCGTTTTTCAGCCGGAAGATTCCCTGATGGTAAAGGATGGTTATAATTTCCTTGTTTTTCCGGGAGGGCGGGACGGAACCGTCGCCGTTCACCTCGCCCTTGACCTTTTCCAGGGATCGGCTGATAAGTTCGTCGGAGTCGTTGATGAAAGTCTCGGTGACATAATCCGGCTGGGGCATGACGGAAAAATTCCGCAGCAGGGACTGGATGGGACTGTCCAGGTAGAGATTGACGCACAAAAGGCCGATGGCCCTTTTCCCCGCGCCGAAAATGACAATGGTGGCGGAACGTACCGGCTTTCCGTATTTATTCTTTGAAATGTAGCTGATGTAGGGTTCGCTCTTTTCGCCGCCGCCCTCCTGTATCTTTTCCAGCATGGAAAGAGCCAGATCGGTAATGGGCGCGCCCTCCCTGCGGCCCGAATGGAATCCGTTGATCAGCCTGATGATGGAATGATCAAGATCGGCAAGATCGTGAAGCACGAATTCAAAGGCATCGCCGAAATACGCGGCCAGTCCGTCCATGACCGCCTTGTAGGATTCGATGATCAGACTGTCCGCCGAACGGTCCCGCGCGTCCCTTCTGTTCTTTGCCGCCGCCCGTTTTCCTTTCGCCATTTATCCTCCCCTTTTCCGTCTGTAGAAAGTATCCTCCAGGGGAAGTTTCGTCCTGAATTTTTTATCCTTCGCGTAATAGGCGCCCGCGATGGCGGGAGTCGCCGGAATGGCGGCCAGCTCGCCCACTCCCTTTATCCCTTTGGCAAGGGACGCGGGTTTTTCCGGCCTGATGAAAATGATCTCCATGGGCGGCGCCTCGGTCGCCCTGATAAGCCCGAGGCTGCCGTACTTTGCCAGGGGGAATCCCCCCTTCACGGGGAAGTCCTCGGTAAGGGCGTAGCCCATTCCCATGAGCAGCCCTCCCTCGATCTGTCCCTCCGCCGACTTCGGGTTTATCACCGTGCCGATATCGTAGGCCGCGGCAAGGTTCTCCACTTTGCCTTCGCCGTCAAGGACAGCGACAACCGCCGCGTAGCCGTAGGCGACATGGCTTACCGGATTGGGCTTGCCGCTGCCCATCGGGTCGGTGATGCCCGAATACTCGCCGTAGAATTCCTTCCCCTCAAGCCGCGCGAGATCGCCGTCCGCTTCCTCAAGCGCCGCCCTGAGTTTCAGCGCGGCCCTCAGCGCCGCCTCGCCCGTAAACACCGACTGCCTGGAGGCGGTGGTGGTGCCCGAATCGGGGGTGCGCCGGGTATCCGGCGCCTCGGCGATTATTTTTTCGGGGGGAAGTTTCAGGGTTTCGCAGACGACCTGGGTGGTGACCGTGGCAAGACCCTGGCCGATGCAGGCGGCGCTGGTTCTGATATGCACCTTCCCCCCTTCCACCGAAAGAATGCAGCGCCCCAGGTCGGGAAGGCCGACGCCTATCCCCGAATTCTTGAACGCGCAGGCAATGCCCGCGTACTTTCCCCCGGCCAGCGCCTTTTCGTAAAGGTCCCGGACCGCGAGCAGGCAGGCCGCGAGTCCCGTGTCGTCCCCGGCAATCTGCCCGTTGGGCAGGGTCTGGCCCGGCCTGATCGCGTTACGGTAACGGATCTCCCAGGCAGAAATCCCCGCCATTTCCGCAAGGAGGTTGAGGTTGCTCTCCACGGCAAAGCAGCTCTGGGATACGCCGAAGCCCCGGAAGGCGCCGCCGGGAATGTTGTTGGTATAAACGGCTGTACCTTCGATGTCGATTACCTGGTAGTTGTAGGGGCCCGCCGCGTGGGTACAGGCGCGCTGCAGCACGGGCCCGCCGAGGCTGGCGTAGGCGCCGGTGTCCGAAACCAGGACAGCCTTCATGGCGGTGAGGATTCCGTTTTCATCGCAGCCGGTGGTAAATTCCATTTCCATGGCGTGACGCTTGGGGTGAACCCTGATGCTCTCCTCCCTGCCAAGCAGGACCTTCACCGGCTTTTTCAGCGTCCAGGCCGCGAGACAGGCGTGGTGCTGGACGCTCATGTCCTCCTTGCCGCCGAAGCCGCCGCCCACGAGCATTCCCCTTACGTACACTTTTTCCGGAGGAATGCCCAGCATGCGGGAACATTCCCGCTGCTCGTCGTAGATGCTCTGCCCCGCCGAATAGAGAAGAATCCCGCCGCCGTCTGCGGGCATGGCGATGGCGCACTCGGGCTCCATGAAAGCGTGTTCGGTAAAGGGAAGCGAATAACGGCGGCTTGCCACGTACTTCGACTTTGCGAGAACCTCGCCGGCCCTGCCCCTGACAAGATGCTCGCGGGCAAGGATGTTGTTTTCCCTGTCATGGACACGGGGAGCGCCCGGCGCCATTGCCGTTTCAGGATCCGTAAGGGGCGGAAGAACCTCATACTCGACCCTGACGAGGGACTTCACTTCCTCAAGGTTTTCGCGGCTGCCGCAGACGACCAGGGCAAGGGCGTCGCCGACAAAGCGGGTAACGCCCCCTTCGGCTATCATCACATCGTAGTCGGAAACAAAATCCAGATGGCCGATTTTTATATCGCCCGGAACGTCCTTCGCGGTCAGCACCGCCCTGCAGTCCGGGTGGGCCAGCGCCGCCGAGGCGTCGATTGTAAGCACCCGCGCCCTGGGGTGGGCGGAGCGCAACGCCGAGGCGTGGAGCATGCCTTCAAATTCAAGATCGTCCACGTACTTTCCCGTGCCGAGGGTTTTCTCCGCCGCGTCGACGCGGTGCATGTTCTCGCCGAGAAGGCCGGAAAAATTCCGCGCGGGGACGGGGGCGTTTTCGGCGAACAGGCGGGCGGCGATTTGTATCGCCTCCACTATTTTTTTGTAACCCGTGCAGCGGCAGATGTTGGAGCGGATCGCCCTCCGGATTTCTTCTTCCGTTGGGACAGCGGCGGCTTTGACGGCCGGGTCGAGCAGGGCCTTGGCGCCCAGGACCATGCCGGGAACGCAAAAGCCGCACTGTACCGCCCCGGCTTCCGCGAAGGCGAAGGCGTACACTTCCTTCTCCCTCCCGCTCAGGCCCTCAAGGGTGACGATGTTTTTCCCTTCTATTTTACCCAGGGGGGTAACGCAGGATCGCAGGGGTCTGCCGTCGGCCAGCACCGTACAGGCGCCGCAGGCCCCGGAGCCGCAGCCGTTTTTCGCGGCGGTAAGATGGAGTTCCCCCCGGAGAAAATCAAGCAGCTTCCTGTCCGCCCTGCCCTGAACCGGCCTGCCGTTTACCGCAAACGCGGCCAGGGCAGCTTCGCCGTTCCCTCTTTCATCCACCGGAAACCTCCTCCCGGAACCACAGTCATGTGTCCGCATTACGGACAGATACTAATTAATTTTATTATAAAACTGGAATTTTGTACAATCAGGACGGGGAGCCCGCGGTACTTTCCCGGCGCATGCGCCCACCCTGCTTCCGGACAAAGGTCTGTTCCCTGCCGGAAAACAGAAAAGCTGTCAGGAAAGATGCAGGCGTGATCCC
>JAISND010000081.1 GCA_031276615.1 Treponema sp.
CAGGGTAACCGTGGTTCCCGGAAAGGCCGCTCTGAAATTGGCCTCCACCGTGCCGCCGCTCGGGGAAGGATCAGGGATAATGTCAAAATAGCCCCCGTTAATCATCATGGGCACCCGCACGGAATTGATTCCCTGCGCTACCGTAAACGAGAGGCTTCCCGTCCCCGCCAGCGCTCCCTGCCGGTAGGCTTTCGCTTCTATGCGCCATTCCCCCAGGGCCGCCGTCAGGCTGAGGCTTTCCCCGCCGGAAACGGTTTTCTCCAGGGCTTCGCCGCCGGGTCCGGTCAGGACAAGCTCGTAACGCAGGGCGGCAAGCACATCGGCGGGCAGGTCCGCCCCGGAGCTGATTGCCCGTTCATTGCCGGCGCCCCCGGCCCCGAAACTGATGGTAAGGTTTCCGCCGCCGTTCCCCGCGGGGCTGTCGGGCCCCATCAAAAAATCACAGCCGCCCAGCCCGCTTAACAGGACCGCGGCGATCACTGACAATATGGATTTCTTCATGACGGACCCCTTATTTCCACTCAAACCCGGCGTCTATCTCCCCGGTCAGGGGAGGTTTCGCCTTGATTGCCGGGGCGCTGTCCACTCCCGCGGGTACGGGAAGCGCAAGTTCTTCCTTCACCGTTTCCGCCGCGCTTGCCGTCCGTCCGCTTTCAATGTCCGTCCGCGCAAGCTTGCCCGCGCCCACATAGGTTCCGTTCCCGCCGCTTCCGGCAAGGTGTACCCTGCCTTCGTCAACCTGGAGCTGCGTTCCGTTAAATTCAAAGACGGTTCCCCGCACCGATGCTGTGGCCGAGGGGCTACGCACGGTAAAGTCGATTTTCCCCCCCACAGGAGGTTTTACATTCGCCCTGATCCGGCCTGTTCTGAGATTGACATCCACCTTTTCGCCGCCTTCCGCCCGGGCAATTTCTTCCAGGCTTAAACGGGTCAGGGGCTGTACCGTCAGCGTTGAATTCCCTATAACGACAAGGGCGCTGCTTTTAAACCCCGTGGAAATAAACGTATTCAGCGCTATGGCCTGCCCCCGGGACGCGGGAGTCCAGGCCGCCGCGTCCGGCGCCTTTACTTCCACCGTTCCGCGTATCTCCCTGATAACCGCCTCCTGCGCAAAAAGCGCCCACGCTCCCAGCAGAAACGCTACACCCAATATCATCTTTTTCATGACAACCTCCCTGGTTTTATAAAGAAAGAATAACTCCCATGTTTATTTTCCATCTGACACCGGCGTCCTCCGCAAAGGCGCCGCCGGGGAAAAAAGCCCCGCCTCCCGCCGTCAGGCGAAACGCCGATTGGGGCGCCGCGATCAGGGAAACAACGGCTTCCGTTCCCAGAAAGCGATCCTTTGAAGCGCCGTCGAGTTCAAGGTCCCTGAAGGTTTCCAGATCGGTACGCCAGAACAGCACGGCCTCCGCGGAAAGCGAAAGGATCCTGTGGGGCCGCGCAGTATAGACAGCCCGGGTGTTCATCAGGCCCCGCAGGTTCGGGGTAAAGACCGTTCCCTGGGCAATATCGTTTACCGGCGTGAAGGCGCCGGCGGAATCGCCTGTCTCCCCGCTGCCCCAGCGGAATTCCGCCGTGAGCATATCCGGCAAAGAGCCGGGCAGATCCCAGTCCGCCCCGAAAGCCGCGGCAAGATGCGCCCGGGGGTCCTCATCCTCTTTTTTCGTCAGCGCCCCGATCGCCGTAAGGACAAACCGCAGGGTGTCCGCCGCGTCAAGGCCGAGCCGGGTTTCCGCGTATTGGGTATACCTGGCGGGATCGTCGTTTGCGTCAATCTGCGCCAGCAGGCCAAGGGCAAGGGACAGCCGGGACGCCAAATCGGGGAACTCAATGTCCAGAGGAAGCAGAACCCGGCGGGGGGCAAAGTAGGTATCAGGGTCGCCGTAATCCAGGGGCCTGCCGTAGCTGTCCAGGTCATCCGCCGTCATAAGAATATTCGCCGTCTCCCTGTACAGAAGCCCCGTATAGTAGGCGCCCAGGGAAAACCGCGCCCGTCCAAGGCTGAAAGCGCCCGAAAGCCCGTCAAAAAGGCCCGAGGCAATCATTCCCCCGCTGTCCCGGAAGCGCTGCCGTCCCAGGTTCAGATAAACCGTCCGGACCGGGTGGAAGCCCAGCTCCGTCCGGTCAATTTCAAAAAGGGGCGGCCGTTTCCAGTCCCCTGTATCGTATTCATATTCAAAGGACGCCTTCCCCGAAAGGTAGAGACTCATGGTTTTGCCTAACGATGCGGAAAACCAGGGCGTGAGGGTTTCGGTAAAACCAAAGCCCTCCCCCTCCGTGTCGGATACATATTCAGCCTCCGAATTGAGAACAAGCCCAAAATCCACGGCAGGGGCGGAAACGCCGGCAAACAGGGCAAGGATGAAGCAAAACACTCCCCGTTTCATAATACCTCTAATATCGCATTAATCCAGAAGGGTAATTTCAACCCGCCGGTTCATTGCCTGGCCCGCGGCCGTGGTGTTATCCCCCAGGGGCATATCCGCCCCGTAGCCCCAGACGGTAATTTCTTCCGCCCGGCGGACATTCAGGGACAACAGAAAATCCGCCGTCACCTGGGCCCGCATCGCCGAAATTTGCATCCGCCCTTCCTCGCTTCCCGCCAGGGCCGCATGGCCCCCCACGAGAATCCTCCTGCCCGGATACTGCGACAGAATGGCGGCTATCTCCCGGAGTTTGACTTTCTCCGCTTCCATCAGTTCCGTCGAGTCCGCCGTGAACTGGATATTGTTCAGACTGATGACGACGCCTTCCTCCGCGACCCGTACCGTCGTATCCGCCACCTCGTGCTGCTCCAGCTCCGTGCGGATTACCTCGGCTATCTGTTCCCGCTCCGCCGCCACAATGCCGGCCGCCGGATCAGGCGCGGGGGGTGTTTCCACCGGCGCCGGATCAGGCGCGGGGGGTGTTTCCGCCGGCGCCGGATCATCCTCCGGGGCCGGTTCCGCCACTTCTATTCCTTTCCAGGCCGTCACCATATCCACCATGCGGAGCAGTTCTTCCCCCGAAACCCGCAGCGCGGGATCGCGGCGGCCCGGTATCAGCCTCAGGTAATCAAGTTCCCGGAAAGCGTAACGGGACCCCGGAAACAGGGCATAGAGAAAGGAGCCTTTTATGTCGAAGGCCCTCATGACAAGAAAACACAGCTCCCCCAGCCTGATGGGATTGTCCGGGGCGGCTTTTTTCGGCAGCCAGCCCCTGTCGCGGGCCAGGGCATAGGCTGCCCCCGCCGTCGAAGGTTCGTCCGCCGTATCCGCGGAGGCAAGGACAAAACGGCTTGCCTGGGCAAAGCTGACCGTCCCGGTTGACAGAATCGTGTCCACTTCGGCGGCTATCTGGGCATGGAGCAGGGCCGATGTCAAAATCATGCCAAAAAAGAAAACAGCCCTGCGCGCCGCTGTTCTGTACGCGGCAGCCCTGGTTTTTTTCGGGACCATGCTTTTCATAAGACTCCTGTTGCGTCGCCGGACGCCGTTACTTGCTATACTAAATATACACCATCTTTTCATAAAAATCTACCTTTTTGGCAGGATAAACGCAATAAATATGAAGCTTTCCCAAAAAATCAGTTTGGGGACAGGATCATATGATACCCGGCGGGCCGAAAAACGGAAAACCGCCGCGAGAGACGTACTTCCCCCGGTATTTCCATTTTTCCGTATAATAGCTTATATTTACTATATGAAAGATTTAGCCCAGATACGATCCAAAAAAGCCTTTATTATCGACATGGACGGGGTCATTTACCACGGTAACCGGCTCCTCAAGGGGGCGGCCGAATTTGTCAAATGGCTTGAAGAAAACCACAAGTCCTTCCTGTTTTTGACCAATTCGAGTGACCGTTCCCCGCTGGAGCTTGCCCAGAAACTTTCCCGGCTGGGCATTGAGGTTGATCCGGAGCATTTCTATACCAGCGCCCTGGCCACGGCAAGCTACCTTGCCTCCCAGCGTCCCGGCGGCTCGGCCTTCGTGATAGGCGAACCGGGGCTTATCCAGGCCCTCTACGACGCGGGTTTTACCATGAACAACGTCAATCCCGATTATGTGGTGGTGGGTGAGGGCAGGGGCTACAGTCTGGAAGCCCTGGAACGTGCGGTGCGGCTGGTACTCGGCGGGGGACGGCTCATCGGTACCAACCCGGACCTTTCGGGGCCTTCCGAAGACGGCATAGTTCCCGCCTGCGGCGCGCTGGTAGCGCCCATCGAGCTTGCCGCCAAGACCAAGGCCTATTTTGTGGGCAAGCCCAACCCCCTGATAATGCGTCACGGCATGCGCCGCCTTCAGGCGCGGAGCGAGGAAACGGTCATCATCGGCGACAGGATGGACACGGACATAGTCGCGGGCATGGAATCCGAAATTGAAACGGTTCTGGTTCTTTCGGGCGTCACCCGCTTGGAGGATCTGCCGGTGTTTCCCTACCAGCCCCGCCAAGTTCTTGAAGGGGTGTTCGAGATTCCCGCCTGAGTTTGGCCTTGTGTTCCGGCAAAAGGGGATATTAAGACATGGCGGGGTACAGCTGCCTTGCCGGGGGCTGGACGGTCGTGGCTTTCAGCCCGGGTTTCCCGCTTATATCCGCAGCCGGCCCGCGTGGCAGGCTTCGGCGCGGAGGGCCTTTACCGAATCATCGCCGAGGTAGTCGTCGAAGGGCATCATGCGGTCGATGTACGCGCCGGCGGCGGAAGGTCTGTCCCCGCCTTGGGGCAGAATCTCGATAATCCGGTTGGCAATGGAGTTGATAAACTCGTGGTCGTGGGAATTAAACAGGATCACGCCGGAGAAGGCGCAGAGGCCTTCGTTAAGGGCGGTGATGGCCTCAAGGTCAAGGTGGTTGGTGGGTTCGTCAAGAATGAGGACATTGGCGCCGGAGAGCATCATCTTCGCGAGCATGCAACGGACTTTTTCGCCCCCCGACAGGACGTTCACGGGCTTGAGGGCCTCGTCGCCGGAAAAGAGCATGCGGCCGAGAAAACTGCGGACACAGGTTTCGTCCTGATCCGGCGAGTACTGCCTGAGCCAGTCGGTGATGGAAAGACCGGAGTTGAAAAAGGCGGAATTTTCTTTGGGAAAATAGGAAAAGGCCGTGGTCTGACCCCAGTACACGTCACCGGATTCGGGTTTTTTTTCGCCGGCGATGATGTCGAAAAAAGCGGACTTCGAGGCGTGTTCCGTACCCACGAAGGCGATCTTGTCGCCCTTGTTCACCTGGAGGGAAAAATCCCTGAGGAGCGCCGCGCCGGAAGATTCGCTTCCCGTCCCGCCGGTGAAATTCAGCTTCTCGACGCGTAGCACATTGTTGCCGATCTCCCGATCCGGCTTGAAGCCCACGTAGGGGAATTTGCGGCTCGTGACCGGAATGTTTTCGAGGTCGAGTTTTTCCAGTACCTTCTTGCGGCTGGTAGCCTGGCGGCTCTTGCTGGCGTTAGACGCAAAACGCTGGATAAATTCCCTGAGTTCCCCTGCCTTTTCCTCGCGCCTTTTCAGCTGATCCCGGGCCTGGCGCTGGAGAATCCGGCTCATCTGGTACCAGAAATCGTAGTTGCCCGAATAGGACCGTATCCTGCCGAAGTCGATGTCGCAGATATGGGTGCAGACCGAGTTGAGAAAGTGGCGATCATGGGAGACCACGATGACGGTATTGGGAAAATCGATGAGAAAGTCCTCCAGCCAGGAAATGGATTCAAGATCAAGGCCGTTGGTGGGTTCGTCCAGGAGCAGGATATCGGGATTGCCGAAAAGGGCCTGGGCGAGGAGGACGCGGACTTTCTTTGATTCGTCAAGATCGGCCATTGCCTTGCCGTGGTCTTCCTCTTCAAGGCCGAGGCCGAAGAGAAGCTGCCCCGCCTGGGATTCCGCCTCCCAGCCGCCGAGTTCGGCGAATTCCGCCTCAAGTTCGCTGGCGCGCATGCCGTCCGCTTCGCTGAAGTCCTCCCTGGCGTAAATGGCTTCCCGCTCCTTCTGCACCGAGTAGAGTTTCGGGTAGCCCATGATTACGGTTTCCAGGACAGAGTATGCTTCAAAGGCAAAGTGATCCTGCTTCAGCACCGCGACACGCTGATCCTTGCCCACGGAAATTTCGCCCCTGTCGAAATCGGCTTCCCCCGAAAGGATTTTGAGGAAGGTGGATTTGCCCGCCCCGTTTGCCCCTATAATGCCGTAACAGTTGCCGGGGGTGAATTTGAGATTGACATCCCTGAAGAGGACACGCTCTCCAAAGCCGAGGCTGACATCGGTAACGGTTATCACTTGTTATCTGCTCCATGAGGAATTTGCTTCAATATAATCATAATCGCAACTGTTCCGGAACCAGCCGGGTTTTGAAACAGTCCCGGTTTACTTTTTCCCGAAAAGGCCCAGCAGCTTGCCGAAAAGACCCGGCTTTTTCGCGGGGCTGCCCGGTTCGGCACTCTTGCCGGCGGGCGCCGCGTCCTGGCTTTGTCCCGCCTGCCCGCCTGTCTGGGGCGCGTTTTGCCTGCCCTGTCCGCCGCCCTGCCGCTTCCGGCCGCCGGACGCCGTCCGCTGCCTTTTGCGCCCGCCGCCGGCCGGACTCTCCTGCCCCTCCCGCCGGGGCCGTCCCCCGGGCGGACCGGACAGGCCCCCGGACGGGTTCTGTTCCTCCCGCTGCTCCCGCCGGGACGGCTCCCTCCGCTTTCCGCGGCCGGGGGCTTCCGCTGAACCCGGCCGGCGGCTTTCACCGGCCGCGGCCTTACCCGAATCCCTGCCGGAATCGTACTTTTGCCGGTAATAGGCCATCCGATCGTTAAAGGGCAGATGGGAAAGATCCTGTTGGGGAATGCCCGGTTCCCCCGCGCCGGCCCTGTCCCGGCGGCCGCCGGTATCCGCTCCGCGGCCTTTTTCCCCGCGCCGCTCCCCGGAACGCTCGTGACGGCTGCCGCGGCCCTGTTCCCCGTGACGGGATTCCCGCGTCCGGCTGCCGCGCCCGCCCCTGGCTTCCCGGCCTCCGGAACCGTCGCGCGGGCGGCGTTCCTCGCGGGAAGCCTCGTAGAATTCGGTACGTATCCGCATGCCGGCGCTCCTGTCATCCACCTGGAGTTCGGACACGGCAATTTCCGAAGGTATCTTCTTGCCGATGTACCTTTCAATGGCCGGAAGTTCATAAACGTCCTGTTCGCTTGCCAGGGTGATGGCCTTGCCCGTTTTGCCCGCCCGCGCGGTACGGCCGATCCGGTGCACGTAGTTTTCAGCTTCAACGGGTAAATCGTAATTTACCACCATGGCGAGCGCTTCAATGTCCAGACCCCGGGCGGCAACATCGGTGGCGACCAGGTATTTGATTTTTCCGGCTTTTACATCCTCAATTACCTTGAGCCGCCTTGACTGGGGAAGATCGCCGATGATGAATTCACATTCATAACCGTTCATGGACAGCCGCTTGGCCACAATTTCGGTGTAACGCTTGGTATTGCAGAAGATGATGGCGCTTTCCGGCTTTTCCCTCTCCAGAATCCCCAGGAGGAGCTTCATCTTCTCCGCGGAGGGAACATGGTAGAGCACCTGATCCACCTCATCCACGGTAACGGTTTCCGGCTCAATCTCGATTTCAAGGGGGTTTTTGGTGTATTCCCAGGCAAGGTTTTTTACCCAGGCGTTGAGGGTGGCGCTGAAAAGCATGGTCTGGCGCCGGTCGGCGGGAGGCACCACCCTGATGAGCTTGCGCAGGTCGGGATAAAAACCCATGTCGAACATCCGGTCGGCCTCGTCCAGTACCAGAAAGGCGATGTCCATGAGGTTCATGTAACCGGATTTGTTGAGATCCAGGACGCGGCCGGGGGTTCCCACAAGGATTTGAACGTTTTCCCGGAGCATTTTCTGCTGCTGGGTATAGCCGACGCCGCCGTAAAAACTGCCGATTTTGAAGGGGAGGTATTTGGCAAGAAGTTTTGCTTCCTCCTCGACCTGTACCGCGAGTTCCCGCGTGGGAACCATGATAATCGCCTTTTTGCCGGTTAGAACTTCTTCGGTGAGGAGCCGCTGAAAAATGACGATGAGAAAAGCCGCGGTTTTGCCGGTTCCGGTTTGGGATTGCACATAGAGGTCCTGGCCCCGGAAGGCGTTGGTCAACACCTGTTCCTGAACGGGCATACAGGTGACGTAGGGGGCTTCGGCAATGCCCCGCTGCAGATCCGGATGCAGATTTAAATCTTTAAATTCCATTTTAGTATAAATATACCAAATTTTTGAGAAAATGAATAGCGGCTGCCGGGGCAGGGTGAGCATATTTATCTGCACTTGCCTTGGGGTACGCGTGTTGTTTTCGTCCGTGCGGCCGTGGTACACTGACCCGTCCGCCTGTGCGGTTCAGTATACCGCGGCCGGAGCGCCGCCTTGCGAAGGAGTTTTTTATGAACAGTTTTCTTGACAAAGTACGAAGCCATACTGTATCATTTACCCCCCCCCCCCCCCCCATCGTATTTTAACTAATTTTCTTTTTTTCCCCCTTATCCTTTTAATCCTCCTGGCCACGGCCTGCCCCACGGAATCGGACACGGACTCCGGTCAGGAGGATGACGGCACGGTGGTCTATGTCGCCGGATTCTACGCGCAGGGAGAGGAATCTTATCCCTGTTACTGGAACAACGGAACCCTGACGCCCCTCGAATCCGGAGGGATCAAAGGGCAAGCCGGGCGCATTGCCGTATCGGGCGGAAAGGTCTATATGGCCGGGTTCCACGGACCCTCCGGGAATCATAGACCCTGCTACTGGATCGGCACGGAAAAACATGACCTTTTTACCAGCGCGGAAGCGGACAGTATTAACAGTACAGCCGAGGACATTGCCGTATCGGGCGGAAAGGTCTATGTCGCGGGGCAGTATATGGACGGCGGTCACTGGCAGCCCTGTTACTGGCTTGTCGAGGGGGGCGCCGCAGTCCGCAAGCCCCTCGGCCTCCCCGGGGGCGGCATATCAGGCACAGCCTGGGCCGCAGCCGTGTCCGGCAGCGCCGTCTATATCGCGGGGCAGTACAGGGACAGCGGTAACGAGCAGAAGCCCTGTTACTGGACCGTCCAGGGAGGAACCAATACCACCCATGCCCTCGGCCTCCCCGGGGGCGGCATATCAGGCACAGCCAGGGCCGCAGCCGTGTCCGGCGGCGTTGTCTATATCGCGGGGGCGTACAGGGACAGCGGCGCTAACTCGAAGCCCTGTTACTGGACCGTCCAGGGAGGGACCAATACCGCCCATGCCCTCAGCCTCCCTTCCGGCGCCACGGATGGCGTAATTTTGGCCCTGGCCGTGTCCGGTTCCTCCGTCCATGCCGCGGGGGATTCTATAAAAGACGGCAAAGAGAATCCCTGTTACTGGACAATCGACGGGGAAGAAAATACGGTCTCCGGCCTTACCGTTCCCGAAGGATTCCCGCGGGGCGGAGCCTACGGCATTGCCGTATCCTCCGGGGGGAACGTCTATATCTCGGGGTTTGGTCTTGATGAACCCGAGGAGGATAAATACATCTATGCGCCCTGTTACTGGAAAGACGGAACCCTGGTCGAGCTCGACCTTGGCAGCAGTTCGTCCGGCGGAGCCGGCGCCGCTGGCATTGCCGTTGAGGACGCGCCCTGAGGCAATCCGCCTTTAGCGGGTTCCGGTAAATACCCCCGGCTTTACCGGGGATTTCCCTGTACAGGGCGCCTGGCGCCATAGGCGTTTACTTAAAAATAAACAAGTTTTACCACGGGGCGCAGGGGCCTGGCGGGAGCTAGACGGTCGTGGCCT
This sequence comes from Treponema sp., assembly GCA_031276615.1. Taxonomy (GTDB): domain Bacteria; phylum Spirochaetota; class Spirochaetia; order Treponematales; family Breznakiellaceae; genus JAISAK01. The sequence goes on from JAISND010000081.1 coordinate 9,737, forward strand.
GCTTGGGCGCCCACTTGGGCGTGGCGTTTTTTTTCACCCGCCGTGCGCCCCCGCCAGGCCCGCCGTGCACGACTCTGGAAGTCCCCGCCGGAGCAGACTTTGCGCTGGAAGCTCACGCGCTTTTGCGGGGACGAATCGCGAA
>JAISND010000155.1 GCA_031276615.1 Treponema sp.
AGGGGCCTGTTTCCTGCTGGATATCCAGCAGCCTTCCGCCGTACAGTTCCTTTGGCCGCACCACAAGGCCGAGTTTTTTCTCGAGCCGGGCCAGGCGGCGCATTTCTTCCTCGTCGCCGATGCTGACCATGACGCCCCGCCTGCCCGCCCTGCCGGTACGGCCCGCGCGGTGCAGGTAGGAGTCGGCGTCTTCACCCAGGTCAAGGGCTATCACGTGGGTGACGCCGGGAATATCCAGGCCCCTGGCCGCAAGATCGCTTGAAACCAGCGCGGAAATTTTGCCGGAACGGAAGCCGTCAAGGGCCTCCTTGCGGGCCTTCCTGTCCATGCCGCCGTACAGGCCCCCCGCCGCTATGTGATGATGCCGGAGCGCGGCCGCCGCCTTTCCCGCGTCCGCGCCGCGGCCTGAAAAAACAAGCGCCTTCCTGGGCTTCACCGCGGCCAAAAAGGAACGCAGGGTTTGAATTTTCCGTCTCCCCTCGCTGAAAATGGCCCAGTGCTCAATGCGCTCCCGGAGAATTTCCTGTTCACCGGTTTCGATGACGCGAACGCCGGCCTCCGCGCCCCCCTCACCGGAACCGCCCTCCCCGGCCCCGCCGGGCGCCGCGCGCAGGCCGCCGAGGAGCGGCAGCAGCTGCTGCCTGCTTTTTTCCGCAAGGGTGGCGGAACAGGCGGCGAAAGCAACGCGCCCCGCGCCGCGCCGGACTTCCCGGCTGACAAGGGCAAGAAGCTCCCCGGTTTCGGCGCGCATTTCATCGGCGACCAGCCGGTCGCCCTCGTCGAGCACAAGGAAGCGCAGATCCCGGAATGTAAGCCTGCCCGTTTTTGCCAGAAGCAGAATCCGGCCAGGGTTGCCCACGACGAGGGCGGGCCTGTCCTTCCTGAGGGCGTCGATCTGGCGGCCCGGGCCGGCCGAACCGATGGCAAGCAGGACGCGGAGGCCGGCGGGTCCCCGCCCGGACGCGGCCCTCCCGTCCGCCCCCGGCGGAGCGGCGCCGGCCCGGAGCAAAAAGTCCGCCTCGGACTTAATCTGGGAACAAAGCTCATAGGTGGGCGCCAAAATCAGCAGCCGGGGGCCGGGCGGGCGGGCGGGCGCTTCACGGCCTCCGGGCGCTTCCGCGGCGGCGGGGCGGTCCCCGTCCAAAAGGAGCCGCAGCAGGGGCAGCAGGTAGGCGAAGGTTTTGCCCGTACCCGTGGCGGAACGGAAAAACAGATCCTCCCCGGCGGCAATTACCGGTATTACCCGCCGCTGTATGTCCGTGGGTCTTGTGATGTTCCGTTCCTCAAGACGCCGGACAAAACGGATGTCCACGCCGAGTTCAATAAAAGTATTTTCCATCCGTTCCCCGCCTGCCGTTTTCCGTTTCCATGTCCCAAAACCGTGCGCGTTAGCGCACAGTCAATTAGTTTTGGGACAGGCTCACGGCTCTTACCGTTTGCGAAACTCTTCATATAAGGCGATCATGGCGTCAACAAAACGATCCACCGAATAGTTTCGGGATATTTCTTCGGATCGTTTTCCCATCCGCGTCTTGGCGCCGCTGTCGGCAAGAATTTCAATTACCCTTTCCCAGAGCAGCTTGTCGTCCTCCACCGCCCAGCCGTTTTCCCCGTTCAGAATCATGCCGGTGATGCTTGAGTCCGCGGCGGCGACAACGGGAAGCCCCGCGGCCATAGCCTCAATAAAGGTAATGGGATGCACCTCGCTGTGGGAAGCGCTTACAAAAATATCCGCGGCGGTATAGACAAGCCGTATCTCGTCGGGCCAGCGGAGATAACCGGTAAAGATCACCGAATCCCCCAGGCCGAGTTCGTAACTTCGTTCTTCCAGGGCCTTGTGATCCGGGCCGTCCCCCACCAGCATGAGTTTTGCCTTCGGACGCCGTTTGTGGATTTCCCTGAAATTTTCAAGCAGGGTTTCAATGTTCTTTTCAATGCCCAGGCGTCCCACAAAGACAACAAGATCGTCATCGGCGGCGATCCGGTAACGTTTCCGCATTTCAAGGGCCTCGCGGCTCATCTCTTTCGAGTGTTCGTAAAAAAGGGAAAGATCAATGCCGTTGGGAATGATCCTTATGGGAACGGGGAGCCTGATCTCGTCCAGGTAATCCCCGATCTTTCCCGAAGGGGCGATAAGGCATTTCTGCCTGCGAAACAGTCCCCTGAAAAAACCGGCCATGTTCATCTTGAAAAACAGTTCCAGAAGGAATGGCGCATAATAGAGGTAATCCTGATAGTAGGTGTGAAGGGTATGAACCGAAGGAATTTTAAGCCTGCGGCTTACCCCCCGGCTTGCCAGATAGAGGCTGAATTCCGAATGGGTATGGATAATATCAAGATTGAGGGAGCGGGCAATGTCGGTTATCTGTTTCTCGATAAACACGCCGATCCTGTACTGGGGCTCATTGCGAAACTGAAAAGACCTGACCCGGAACACCCCTTCTTCGGGAAGGGCGTTGGGGTGCTGGACGGTAAAAACGTAGGCCCGGTGCCCCCTTTTTTCCAGCTCCGTTTTTAATGTCCTGACCACGGTCACTACCCCGTTGACCTGGGGGGTGTAACAATCGGTAAAAAGGGCTATATTCATAAAACCATCCTTGACATTTATAATACCGGAAAAACGGAAAAAAAGGAAGGAAGTATGGTAAACATCGGCGTTATTTTTCTTGCGGTCTTTTTGGCTCTTATGACCGCCATCGGCATCTGGGGTATGCGTAAAACCAGGACCCTGGGCGATTTCTTTCTTGGCGGAAGAAGCCTTGGCCCCTGGGTCTCGGCGGTGGCCTACGGAACCTCGTACTTCTCGGCGGTTATCTTTATCGGGTTCGCCGGGACCCAGGGCTGGCAGTTCGGCCTTAACGCCCTGTGGATAGCCGCCGGAAACGCGATTGTCGGCGCGGGCGCGGCCTGGCTGGTTCTTGCCCGCAGAACCCGGCGCATGACCCAGAATCTTGACACCATGACCATGCCCGAATTCCTTCAGGAACGCTACGGGGCAAAGCACCTCAAGCCCGTGGCGGCCTCGGTGATCTTCTTTTTCCTCCTCCCCTACTCCGCTTCGGTCTTTAAGGGCCTGGGGCATCTCTTTGAAAAGGTTTTCGGCATACCCTACGACATCGCCCTTCTCGTCATGATCGCCTTCACGGGGGTCTACCTGATACTCGGCGGCTACTTCGCCATCGCGATCACCGATTTTATCCAGGGAATCATCATGTTCGCCGGCGCGGCGGTAATGGTTCTGGTTCTTACCGCCCCCGAAGGCGGCGTTTCGGGAATCGCCGGGAAAATCAGCGAAAACTACAATCTCCACATTCCGCCGGAAAAGCAGCCCCCGGCGCTGACGGTTTTTTCGCTTGTCTTTATGACCAGCTTCGGTACCTGGGGGCTGCCCCAGATGACCCAGAAATTCTACGCCATAAAGAACGAGACGCTTATACCCAGGGCGGCGATCATTACCACCGTCTTCGCGCTGATGATCGGCTTCTCCGCCTACTACACCGGCGCCGCCTCCCACGTATTTTTCGATCCCGGCTCGCTGCCGAAAAACGGGGCCGGGATCATCCAGTACGACCTCATCGTACCGACTCTGCTCACCAACCACCTGCCCCAGGTTCTGCTGGCGCTGATCCTGCTCCTTGTGCTCTCGGCCTCAATGTCGACGCTCTCCTCGCTGGTGCTGGTCTCTTCCTCTTCGATAGCCATCGACCTCTACCCCTCGCGGATCGATACAAAGACCGGCAAGGATCGTTCCGTGGCGATGATGCGTTTCCTTTCGGCGGTTTTTATCGTCATCTCCTATTTTATTTCGCGCTTCCAGATAGGCATCATTGTCTACCTTATGTCCCTGAGCTGGGGCGTTGTTTCAGGCGCCTTTGCCGCGCCCTACATTCTGGGACTCTACAGTAAAAGAGTTACCAAAGCGGGCGCCTATGCGGGACTTTTGACCGGCATGGCGCTTATGATAAGCCTCTTCTTTATTTTGGGTTCAAGCCGTTCCCCGCTGGCGGCTTCGATTTCAATCATCGTGCCCTTCGCCGTGGTAAGCCTGGTCTCGGCCTTCACGCGGCCGCCGGAGAAGGAACTGCTCGACAGGGCCTTTGAAGGAATTTGAAAAACGGGTATAATGGAAATTGTCCGGAAGCCGGGTTTCCGGGTAATTTTCACCAAGAGAGGGAGAAACCTGTATGTCAACGGCGTTTGAGAAAGATGATGATGAGAACATCCGTTATACCTACGCGGATTACCTGGCCTGGGAAACGGATAAACGCTGCGAGATCATAGACGGCAGGGTCTACATGATGTCCGCCCCTTCGGTAGCCCATCAGGCCATAAGCAGGGAACTGCTCGGGCAATTCTGGACTTTCCTCAAAGGCAAACCCTGCCAGGTCTTTGCGGCCCCCTTCGACGTACGGCTCTTTCCCAAAGAGGACGGCAGTGACGATACGGTGGTCCAGCCGGATTTGCTGGTCATCTGCGACAGGTCGAAAATCGCCGACGGCAGGGCCTGCCGGGGAGCGCCGGATCTGGTGATTGAAATTCTCTCCCCTTCAAATACGGATATTCCCCTGCTGTCAAAATTTACGAAGTACCTCAAGGCCGGGGTGCGGGAGTACTGGATTGTCGATCCGAAAGAGAAGGATATTCAGGTACATATTCTGGAACCGGCCGATGAAAAATCACCGGAGCGTTTTATTTCCACGGCGCATAACGGTATTGAAACCCTGAAGGTTTCCGCCCTTCCGGGTCTGAACATAGATTTTAACAGCGTCTGGAGCGTCCTTTGAACGATTCAGGCAAACACATACTCCTCGGTGACGAGGCGGTTGCCCTGGGGGCACTGCACGCCGGCATAAGCGCCGCCTACGGGTACCCCGGCACCCCTTCCACGGAAATTCTCGAATACCTTATCGCCGAATACGAAAGGCGCGGGGCGGCCGGGGACGCGGACGGTTTTGCCGCCCGCTGGTGTACAAACGAAAAAACCGCCCTCGAAGCGGCCCTGGGCGTGTCTTTCGCGGGGCGGCGGGCCATTGTCACCATGAAGCACGTCGGGCTTAACGTCGCCTCCGACCCCTTCATCAACGGCGCGCTCCTTGGCATCAAGGGCGGCCTGGTAGTCGCCGTTGCCGACGATCCGGGCATGCACAGCTCCCAGAACGAACAGGATTCCCGGTTCTACGCCGCCTTTGCCATGATCCCCTGCCTTGAGCCCAGGGGACAGCAGGAAGCCTACGACATGACCCGGGAAGCCTTTGAAATTTCCGAACGCTTCCGGACGCCGGTACTGCTGCGCCTTTCCACCAGGCTTTCCCACGCCAGGGCGGCCCTTGCGGCGGGAAAACCCGGACAGCAAAACCCCCTGGAAAAAACCGGTGACAAGACCCGCTGGATGCTCCTTCCCGTCTACGCGCGGAAGAACTACGGGACGCTTATCGCAAAACAGAAAGACCTGCAGGACTGGTCGGCTTCCCACCCGGCAAACAGGCTGGAACTGCCGGCGGAACCGGCCGGGGCGGGCGGCGCGGGGGGGAACGCCGCGAAATACGATCTCGCGGTGATCACCTCGGGCCTCGGCGGCAACTACTACGAGGAAAACCTCGCCGATTTCACGGCGCGGCGCGGGGGCAGGGCGCCGGCGCGGCTCCACATCGGGGCCTACCCGATTCCCGTAGAATCCGTCCGGCGGCTCTGCGCCGCCTCGGAAAAGGTGCTGGTCATCGAAGAGGGCCAGCCCTTCATCGAGGAGCGGCTCCGGGGGCTGCTCCCCGCGGCGGCCGTTGCCGGCAAGATCGCCGGCTTTGACGGCGGCCCTGGCCCTGTTATACGCCAGGGGGAGCTTGACCCCGACAACGTGCGCCTGGCGATGGGGCTGGCGCCCCGGCCGTGCGTGCTTGACGCGGCAGGCGGCGTCCGGGCGGCGGCTGACAGCGCCGGAAAGGCGGCGGCCGGGGGCATCAGCCTCGCGGAGCTGCCCGGCCGCCCGCCCCAGCTCTGCCAGGGCTGTCCCCACGGCGACAGCTACGAAACCATCAAAAAGGCGGTGGCCGAACTTGATCCCCGGCCGGGAAACCCGGACACGGCGATCTGTTCCGACATCGGCTGCTATTCGTTAGGCGCCACCCCGCCCTGGTCGGTGCCCGAAAGCATCGTCTGCATGGGCGCTTCCGTGGGCATGGCCAAGGGCGCGGCGGACGCGGGAATAAAGTACAGCCTCGCGGTCATCGGTGACTCCACCTTCCTCCATTCGGGCATCACCGGCCTCATCGACGCGGTGGCCGCCGACGTCCCCATGACCCTCGTCATCCTCGACAATTCCATCGTGGCCATGACCGGCTGCCAGCCCACCATGATCCCCTCGGACAGGCTGCGGAACCTGATCCTGGGCTGCGGCGTAAACCCGGAACACTTCCTTGAACTGGAGGCGAAAAGACAGTTCCTTGAGGAAAACCGCGCGAAACTTAAAAAAGAGATCGAATACCGCGGCCTTTCGGTCGTTATTTTCCGCCGGGAATGTCTTGAGGCCTTCAGGAAACGGCGGGCCGCGGAAGCGCGAAAGAAGGAGCGGACATTACCTTGAAAAAAGACATTATCCTCGCCGGAGTCGGCGGCCAGGGCGTACTCTCCATCGCGGCCATCATTGCCCGGGCCGCGGTAAAAGAGGGACTTTCCGTGCGCCAGTCCGAAGTACACGGCATGGCCCAGCGGGGCGGGGCGGTTCTGGCGCACCTTCGCGTCGCCGGCGGCCCCATCGCTTCCGATCTGGTCCCGGGGGGCGGGGCGGACATAATCGTCTCGATGGAACCCCTGGAAAGCCTCCGTTACGCGGCATGGCTTTCACCGGAGGGCGCCCTTGTTACCGCGGCGGAACCCTTCGTCAACATCCCGAACTACCCGGATATTGATTCCGTCCTTGCGGCCATCCGGGCTTTCCCCCTTGCCCGGATCGTGGAAGCGGCCGCCCTTGCCGGAGAAGCCGGCCTGGCCAGGGCGGTAAACATGGTCATGGTGGGCGCGGCCAGTCCCTTCCTCTCCCTGAGGCCGGAATCCCTGGAGGACACCATCGGCGAGGCCTTCGCCGGAAAGGGCGGCGAGGTGGCGCGGGCGAACCGGCAGGCGTTCCGCCTTGGCAGGGAAGCGGCAAAATAGCGGATCCCCGGAAACGGGGTTTCCGGAAAATCCGCGGTATACATCTAATAGTGGAGCCTTTCCCAAAACTGAAGTTTTGGGAAAGGCTCCGTGATAACGGAGTTGTTCAATGGAATATCAGTACTGGAATCCCGAAATCGAAAAAATGCCCCGGCCCCGGCTGGAGGCCCTGCAGCTTGAAAAACTCAAAACGGAGATCGGTTACGCGCTACGCACGTCCTTCTACGCGCCGCGCCTCGGCGCGGCCGGCATAAAAAGCCCCGATGACATCAGAAGCCTTGACGACCTCAGGCGCATTCCCTTTACCACCAAACATGATCTCCGCGAGGGTTTTCCCTGGGGGTTTTTGAGTGTTCCCAAAGAAGAGATCGTCCGCCTGCACGCGTCAAGCGGCACCACGGGTATTCCCACCACGATCTACTTCGACAGCGAAGACCTCCGGCGCTGGGCGGGCTATGTGGCGCGCTGCATCTACGGCACGGGCTGCAGTAAAAGCGACGTGTTCCAGAACATGATCACCTACGGCCTCTTTACCGGAGGTCTCGGCTTCAACATGGGGGGCGAAGAGGTGGGCATGCTGGTAATCCCCTCCGGTTCCGGCAATACCGCCCGCCAGCTCCGGCTGATGCGGGATTTCGGCACCACCGTGGTGCACGCCACGCCAAGCTTCCTTCTCCACGTCGAATCGAAAATGAGGGAGGCCGGCGTCAAACGCGAAAGCCTTGCCCTGAAGCGCGCCTTTGCCGGGGCGGAACCCTATTCGGAGGATACCCGCCGCCGGATCGAACGCCTGCTCAACATCGACGTGTACAACTCCTACGGCATTTCCGAAATGAACGGCCCCGGCGTCGCCTTCGAGTGCCAGTGCAAGAACGGTCTCCACCTTTGGGAGGACGGCTACATAGCGGAGATCATCAACCCCGACACCCTGGAACCGGTCAGGGAGGGGGAAACCGGCGAGCTTGTCCTTACCATCCTCTGCCGCAGGGCCACTCCCATGCTCCGCTACCGTACCAGGGACCTCACGGGTTTTTACACCGAACCCTGCGCATGCGGCAGAACCCACCGCCGCCTCCGCCGGATCGCCGGCCGCAGCGACGACATGCTGATCATCAACGGGGTGAACGGATTCCCCAGCCAGATTGAGGAAGTGCTCATGGCCATAAAGGAAGTGGGGAACAACTACCTCATCGTGGTTGAAAAAGAAGGCGTCCTGGACCGCCTTACCGTCAAGACCGAGGTCGGCCCGGACAGCTTCACGGACGACGCGCGGCCCCTCAACGCCCTCAGGGAGCGGATCAGGACGACCCTTCAGGCCTCAATCTCGATAAGTCCGAGGGTGGAACTCCATGAACCGGGGACCCTGCCGGTTTCCGAAGGAAAAGCCGTAAGGGTCAAAGATACAAGGCCGAAGGACGCGTGAGGCGCCAGGGCCAAAGCCGCTTCCAAAAAGTTTTGAGACCCCTAATGTTCCGGATACAGGCTCTGTATCTGTTTGATGCTGGGAAGAATCTCAAAGAAAATATCAACCAGTTCGGGATCGAATTTGACTCCTGAAAGCCGGCGTATCTCCATCAGCACCTGTTCCTCCGTCCAGGGATCCTTGTAGACCCGTTTCGAGCAGAGGGCGTCAAAAACATCGGCAATGGCGACGATACGGCCGGTCAGGGGTATCTCCTCCCCTTTCCTGCCCAGGGGTCTGCCGTTCTCGTCGCCTTTGATGACAACCTCGGTAACCGGATCTATCCAGCCCGGATAGCCCGTACCGTCCCAGTTTTCATGATGGGTCAGGGCGACATCCCTGGCGATAATATCCATCGACGACTGGGGATCGTCAAAGAGTCCCGCCCCGTAGATGGTATGGTGCTGCATGACAAGGTATTCCTCGGGAGTAAAACGGGCGGGTTTCTTGAGAATAACATCCGAAATGGCAACCTTTCCGGCATCGTGGAGCATGGCGGCAATCCTGAGGGTATCCCGGAATTTTTCCCGCTCCTCGCTGCTGATCCCGTGATGATACGCCCATCGATCGTAAATCTCCACCGCATAACCGGCGACCCGGTTGACATGGGTTCCGGTTTCCTTGGGATCCCTCAGCTCCGACATCTTTATCATCCTGAGGATCATCGCGCGGGTTACATAGGCGCGCTGAAGCGCGATGGTGGCATTGGCGGCAAAGTGGGTAATGAGAAATTCATCATCCCCGGAAAAGGAAACGGTGTTACCCTGATCATCCTTGGAATTAATAACCTGTATGACGCCGAGAAGCCGGTTGTCCGCCGCGACAAGGGGAATAGTCAGGGTTGAAATGGTCTTGTATCCCGAAATTTTGTCAAAGGAAGAATTGAACGAATAGGGAGCGTTGGGGGAAATGTCGTACATATCCGGAACATTTATCAGCTTTCTGGTCAGGGCGCAGTAGCCGGCAATGGATTTTTCGTTAATCGCCACGGAAAATACCGAGTAGATCATTTTCTGTCCGGGGGGAAGTTCCTTCTGCGTGGTATCGTTTTGGGCATATTTGATTGAAAGCCTTTCAGTATTGTCGCCGTCTTCCGTAACCGTTTCTTTTACATAAATTGAACCCGCGTCGGCGCGAACCACTTTTCGGGCTTCAAGCAGTATCCGTTCCAGAAGCAGATCAAGATCCTGAATTTGGTTCAATTCGGAATCAATGCGAATAATCGACCTAAAATCCGTGTTTTCTCCAGCCATACTATCCTCGTATAAAAACAAAGCCCGCGTCACACAGGACAATTGACAGTCAAGCTCCGGTTCGTATTCCGCAGGACTCAGTCCCTGCGGCCGGTACATTTAATAAGGTGATATCCAAACTGGGTTTGAACAACATCTCCCACAGAGCCCGGAGACAGGCGTTTAACCGCCGATTCAAAGGGGGCGACCATCTTCCCAGGGCCAAACCAGCCAAGATCGCCGCCGGAAGATTTCGAGGGGCAGGTAGAAAATTCCCTTGCCAGGGACTCGAGTTGGGTTCCCTGTTTGATCCGTCTCAGCAGATCCTCCGCCAGACTCCGGTCTTTTACCAGTATATGACTTGCCCGCCACTCCATAACAATACCTCTCCTTAAGGAAACCTCCGAAAATCCGGACGGAATTCCCGAAGGTTTCTTCTATCTTATAACAAAAAAAACCTCTAAAACAAGAAGCCCCGGCAGGCGCGCCGCCGCGCCGCGATGTCCGGGGGAATCTCTAAAAACTTCGGTTTCGGGAAACAA
>JAISND010000183.1 GCA_031276615.1 Treponema sp.
GAAACCGGCATCGCCCTTTGCGCCGTGGGAGCGGAAAAGGCCGTTTCAAACGAGCTGCGCAAACTTGGACTTTCGGTGGCGGATTCCGGGTTCGGAAGGGTCAGATTCCGCGCGGACAGGACCGGGCTGTACCGCTCGCTCATGGGCCTGCGGGCGGCGGACCGGGTGCTGCTCGAAGCCGGGTTTTTCCGGGCCGAAGACTTTGACGCCCTCTTTGAAGGTGTTCGCGCGGTCAACTGGGAAAACCTTGTACCGGCGAAGATGGGACTGAAAGTCGTCAAAGTCAGAACCAACCGATCCCGGCTCCGGGCGGAAACCAGCATTCAGGGGGTGGTTCACAAGGCCGCGGCGGAACGGCTCTGCGGGGCGCGGCGCATCGAACTGCTTCCCGAGGGCGGGGAGGCTGCGGAAGTCCGGGTCTATGTTGAAAAGGACATGGTTTCCCTGCTGCTGGATCTGAGCGGAGCGCCCCTTTTCAAGCGGGGTTACCGTACCGAAGGGGGAATAGCCCCCCTGCGGGAAACAACCGCGGCGGCGATGCTGCTCCTTTCGGGCTGGAAGCGGAAATTCCCCCTCTACGATCCTTTCTGCGGTTCCGGGACAATCCTGATCGAGGCGGCCATGTACGCCTGGGATATGGCGCCGGGGCTGGGACGGTCCTTTGCCATTGACCGGCTTTCCCTGGCCAACCGCGAAATCGCGGAAGCCGTGCGCGCGGAGCTGCGGTCAAGGATAAACTTTGAGAGGACAATCAGGATTGCGGGAAGCGACGCGGACAGCCGGGCGGTATCCATAGCCAGGTCAAACATCGGGCGGGTCCGGGATATGGCGCGGGGCGAAAGGCCCCAAAGAGGGATACGGCCCGCCGCCGGCATTACGGTACCGCTTGACCCGGCGGACAGCGGCCGGGCCGCGGGGTTTGCCGGATGGCCCGTGCTGAAGATAGCGGCAATGAAAGACGCCCGGCCCGCCTTCGCGGACGATGCCGGCAGCGCACCGTCAGGCGCCATTGTGGCGGCTGACGGCGGGACGGCGGAGGCGGTTTCCGGCGGAGAAACCGGTTTTATCGTGACCAATCCCCCCTACGGCAGGCGTCTGGGCGATCCGGCTGAGGCGGAGCGGATCTACGGCGAGATGAACGTATTAAGAAAAAATTTCCCCGGATGGAAACTTGCCGTCCTCACCGATCATCCGGGTTTTGAATCCTTTTTCGGCAGGAAGGCGGATTCCTGCAGGGAGATAAGCAATGGCGCAATACCTTCATACTTTTTTCAGTATAAAGGAAAATGAACGGGTATTGTCCCGTTTGCAGACAGATGTTTGCAGGGAGTGTTATTCATGTCCATTGTCGTAGAACATGAAAAACGGCGAAAGGAGATCCTCGAAAAGGCCCTTGATGTTTTTATGGATGAGGGTTTTGAGGACGCGACTTTTCAGAAGATCGCGGACCGGTGCGCCATTACACGGACCACCCTGTATATCTATTTCAGGAACAAAAAGGAAATTTTTAATTACAGCATCAAACTGTTGCTGATGAAATTAGAGGACAGCATCCAGCAAATCAGGGCCGACGATTCGCTGGGCGCCGTTGACAAAATCACCAGGATACTTTCCGGTATTTTACAGCAGCTTGAAGAAAACCGCCGTCTCCTTTCGGTAATTCTCGATTATCTTTTGTACCTTTCAAAAAGCGATTCCAATCCTGAAACCCGCGTCCGCCGCCGCACCCTCAGACTGCGGCACATCCTCGCTTCCATGGTGATTGAGGGCGTAAAGTCCGGGGAACTTTTGCCGGTTAACATCAAGTTTGCCGATGATTTTCTCTACAGCTTTATCGAAGCCGCCATATTCCGTCTGGCCGTGTTAAAGCATGAAACCGTGGAAGAACTCAAAGAGGCCGCCGCGCTGGCGGTTGCGCGGCTCGCGGCGGGGTGAAAGGCGCGGCTTTCGCTTCAATAGGGCTGTCCGGAAATTTCAGCTGCGGTTCTCGTGCCCTATATCTGTCCAAAGTTCATCAAAACCTGGCGGAGCCGCTGTTCCAGAAGGGTGAAAGAGAAAAATTTGTGGGCCAGCTCAAAGTTGCGCTCCGCCAGCATTTCCACTGTCCGGGGGTTTTCAAGAAGGGAACGCACGGTATCAACCGTCTCGTTGGTAACGTAGTTCTCCATAATTACCACGTCAAAATCCAGGGGTTCAATGTCCTCCTGAAAAATCGAATAGCGGTTAACAAGAACCGGCCTTTTAAACCAGATCGCTTCAAGGAAGGCGTTGCCGAAACCTTCGTAGCTTGAAGGGTAAGTAACAAAGTCCGCGTTAAGGTAGCAGTCCGCAAGGGAGTATTTTTTTTCTCCGGTTTCGGTCATGCCCCGCTCCGCGCCGATAATGTCGGGCCTTATAATCACATCAACCCCCAGGAGATTCGCGTAATCCAGAGTACGCTGGTAGTAGTCGGATCCTTCGTCCCGTTCCTGGTGGCTGATAAGGAGTTTTGCCTTTTTATCCTTGAGGCGGCTTGCCAATTCAATGGCGTGTTCAATTCCCTTTCGGGCGACAATTCTGGTCGGCTGGAGGAGCAGGGCTTCGTCCCGGCCTATGCCGAGATCGGCGCGCATGCCGGCGGCGTAGTCGTCCATTGCGGGCGGGGGGTTGTCGTAATCAAGCACGTTGGGAATGATAATCGAAGAAAGGCCGCAGCGGTAGGAAAGCTGCTGCCGCGCCTCGGAATTGATTACCACATGATTAATTGAGTGAAGCCGGGGAGGGAAAGACATGGAAAGATAGTCGGCGAGGCAGTTCACGGAGAAACGCTGCCGTTCCCAGGCAAAGTCGTGGTGATGGGCTATGACGGGTATTCCCGTCTCGGCGATAAACTCCGTCAGCGCCAGTCCCAGCGGGACATTCATGGGAATGGTAAGGGCGTTTTCGGTTATCAGCAGATCCACTTTAAAGTCCCGCACGAAATCGTAAATGGCCTGCTTCAGCCTGAAACGGACCGCCTGGATTTCACCGGAGAGTTTTTCATCCCTGACCGTATTCCCGAAGCACCTGTCCTGTATCTCCTGAATTTTCGGGTGGCCGAAGAAGGCTTCCTCCACAACCA
>JAISND010000238.1 GCA_031276615.1 Treponema sp.
GGCAAAAAACTTTGCTTTTCTGATGATATTTCTGCGATTGATCTTTTATCAATTTGTTCCGACAGGCGCACTTTACTATAAGCGGCGGTTTGGACTGGCCTTTATGTATGGCGGAAAAAATATGATATTCAAGAATAATGCCCTAAACCTATTCTTTTATATATTTTTTTGAAATAATATTCAAACAAATTTCAAAGCAAATTGCACATAACGCATCATAACTGCGCTGTGCCTGTTATATGTCATGGATGTATACCCGGTAAGGCTGGCGTCTGACGCCTTTATGGCAGGCCGGAAAATTTTGGCGGGACGCCTTCGTCACCGCTCTATCCCAAAATCCCGGTATGTGCCGGTGGGCTGCCGCATATCGCAGTCTGTCGAATCAACCCGCGCGCCGGGAGGCCCGCGGCGGAGCCACCGGAGGAAACATTCCAGCTTTTCGGCGCTGCCTTCTGCCCAGACCTCCACGTCCCCGTTGCCGTTATTGCGGACCCAGCCGCATATACCAAGACGGCGGGCTTCATTGTAACAGGTGTAACGGAAACCTACGCCCTGGACACGCCCGCTGATACGGATAAAAAAAGCTTTCCGCCTGTCACCGGCCGGTTTCGGGTTTATCGGCATATCGGAATCCCGCCGCGTGTTTTGCGCATAACTTTATATCCCGTGCTCTTCCAGATACTGCTGAATCGCCGGGGCGGAAAACCCCTCACCTTTCAGCAGATACCTGAAGGAACGCGGGTCTGTTTTTTCCGGGACAGACAGGCCCTTCCTGTTCACATAACGGTTAAGGAGATCCGCCTCATGCTCCCCGTCCAGGCAGTTTTTCAGGACGGTTTCCGCGGCATGCCGGTCTATACCGCGGCCGCAAAGCGCGGCAAGGAGGCGGCGGGGACTGCTGACGCGACAGCAGAGGCGGGATTCCAGCCAGAGCCGGGCAAATCGCCGGTCGTCGAGCAGTTCCAGCTCCACAAGGCGGGATACGACGGCGTCGACGCAGGCCGATTCATGACCGCGCCGTTCCAGTTTGCGGGAAATTCCAAACACCGCCTGCTCGGCCCTCGCAATAAGACGCAGGGCGGCTTTCTCCGCCCTGAGGCAGCCCGAGGCGAAACGAAAAGCCCTGTCCTCGTCGGCGCTGATCTCCCGGCCTTCGGCTTTTCCCGCGGTGTAAAGCTCATCGTTAAAAAGCGGAGGCAGATAGCAGGTTTTAAACCAAAAAAGAGAACCGTCGGAAAGCTCAATTTTCTTAAGCTCCTCGCCGGTTCCTGATTTTATGGAAACAATAGTCATGTTTAAAACCTGCGTACGGCGTAAAAACCACGCTGTCAGGCGGCGCGGGTATAATACACGCGCGCATGCGGGACAGGCTCCGCGCTGAAACTAACGCTTGGAAAACTGAAAACGCCTCCGGGCGCCGGCCTGGCCGTACTTTTTCCGTTCCACCATCCGGGGGTCGCGGGTAAGGTAACCGTTGCTCCTCAGACTGGTATAATTGGTATGATCCACCTGGCAAAGCGCCCGGGCCAGTCCATGACGGCAGGCGCCGGCCTGGCCGTTAGCCCCACCGCCGTACACATTGATCAGAACATCGTACTTGTTTTCATTGGCCGTAACCATGAGGGGCTGACGAACCATCAAGGCGTGTTCGCCCTGGGGGAAGTAATGGGCCAGTTCCTTTCCGTTTACGTTGATCTTGCCGCTCCCATCCCGAACATAGACACGGGCAACCGAAGTCTTTCTCCTTCCGGTACCAATTCCAAGATTCTTAACCATGCATATACCTCTTATAAGTCAATAGCAGTCGGGTTCTGCGCGCTGTGGGGATGGGCGGCGCCGGCGTAAACCTTGACGTTTTTCGCCAGTTTTCTGCCCAGGGGACCCTTGGGAAGCATGCCTTTAATGGCATTCTCCAGAGGAGCGGTGGGATGCCGGGCGGAAAGTTTTTCATAACTGTCGGCCTTAAGCCCGCCGGGGTAACCCGAATGCCGGTAATACATCTTCTGCTGGGCCTTTCTGCCGGTAACCGCGATTTTGTCCGCGTTTACAACTACCACAAAGTCCCCTACTTCCTGGTGGGGAGTATAGAGCGGCTTGTTTTTTCCCCTGACAATGGATACGACCCTGGCCGCAACCCTGCCCAGAACCTTGCCTTCGGCGTCAATAATGAACCATTTCCGTTCAACAGACGCGGGTTTTACAAAAACTGTCTTCATTTCGAATAAACCTTCTCAATTTTATAACGGGGTGAAAACAAATATTGCCATAAAAGAGGAATTTATGTCAAGTAAGCAAACCCCGCTGTCGAATCCTGTTCCCGTCTATGGTGTCTGCTTCGAATCCTCTTCCTTGTTCCCGGCCTCTTCCTTCCTGGCCTCGGCCCTGTCCTTCATGTCGGCGATCCCGATAAAAACGGCGATAAGGCCGATAAAAGCGACAATAACGGGCAGGCCCCCGCGGAGAAAGGCCAAAACATCATCCCACCAGCCAAGGCCGAAACCGGCTGACGCCGGGGGCAAAACCGCAAAAACCGCGGCGGCAATTATCACAATGCCGATTATCAGGGCTTTCATTTATCCTCCAAATTAACGGTGACGATACCTTCTGATGACCATAACCAAAAAAGCGGCTATGAAAAAAATCATGCGCAGACAGGGTAAAAGAATAGCGGCAACCGGGACAGAGCCGACAAGCAGGGTATCGCTTTCGTTAATGCCAAACATATCCATAATTGAATATACCGTCTCAATATAAGCGGCTATTGTGCCGATAACCATGAGCATCCAGGCAATATCCCGGGTCTTTGACCAGAGCATAATGGCGAAAAA
>JAISND010000249.1 GCA_031276615.1 Treponema sp.
CCGAAGTCAGCCTTGTTTTTTCCCGGCCCGTGGCGCTTGTTTCGTTAAGGGAACAGGTAAGCTTCAGTCCTTCGATGAACGGTTCCTGGCGGCTTGAGGGGGACGGAAGCGCCGCCGTCTTTACCCCCGCCGAACCCTGGGCTTACGGCAGGCGCTGTGAAATCCGGGTTTCCGCTTCCCTTCAGGGAATCAACGGCATGGACATGGGCAGGGATTTTACAAGCGTCTTTACCCGCGGCGCGGATCGTGAAAAGCCGTTTTTGACCGGAGCCTGGCGTCTTTCGGAAAACGGCGGGAAAAATCCCCTCGCGGGGGAAGTCTCCGCCGGCGCTTCACTTGCCGCGGAGCCCTTTGCCGGGCCGGAAACGGCCGGAACCCTTCCGGAAAATTCCGGGTGGGAAAAAGGGGACAGACTGGTACTGGAATTTTCGGAACCGGTGGACAGCCTTTCGGTGAAAAACTGCCTTGGCGCCGACGGGGCGCCGGGTATCGTAATGGAAACGCTGCCGGGTTTTTCCGCCGGGACCGTTTTCCGCTTTGAAAGCCGGCCCGCCTTTGAAAGCAGATTTTTCTTCAGACTGAATCCCGGCGTAAAGGACGCCGCGGGAAATGAAAGCGCGGAAAAATATTCCTTTATAATTTTTGCCGACGGAATTTTTTCAAGACCCCCTTCCCTGGCCGGTGTGCGGATTCCCCTGGCTCCCGCTTCGGCGGCGGACCCCAAACTGACAAGTTATGCGGCAGAAGATATCTTTGCCGATCTTCCGGTTACAAACGGCGCCGATCGCTATCCCTACAGCACCGCAAGAGCCACCTGGATTGAGCTTTATTTTGATACCGCCCCCGGCGCGGAGATGGATATCCTTTCCGTTATGGAATGTTTCCGTATTGATACCAGCAACAACGTGCTTGTCTTTTCTCCGCGGACTGTCACGGACAGGGACTTTACCGTAGCGGAGCCGGAACCGCGCTGGAAGGATCGCCGCCGCCTTGAGATCAGGGGTTTCCTCACAAACACAACCAGTTCAGGGGTGGTGAATATTGAAATGGCGCCGGGACTTCGGGACAGTTTGGGAAACCGGAGTGAAAATAAATTCATAATTTCCCTTTTGAAGTAGGATGCCATGAAGGAACTTGTCAGTTTTTGCGTCCGCCGGCCGGTAAGCGTTATTATGAGCATGGCCGCGCTTGTCATCGCGGCTCTTTTCTCCCTTTCCTTTCTGCCCCTGGACAGGTTCCCTGAATTTGCCGTTCCCAGGGTAACGGTAGAAACCCTGTACCCCGGCATGGCCGCTTCGGAGGTGCGCTCAATGCTTACCATTCCGGTGGAGGACGCCCTGTCTCCGGTAAAGGGGCTTGAACGAATTCGAAGCGTTTCCAGAGACGGGGCTTCGGTAATATGCCTGGACTTTCGCTGGGGTACCGATCCCATGACCGCTTCGGTACTGGTCCGCGAGGCCCTTGACGCGGTATACCCAGGCCTCCCCGAAGGCGTCCACAGGCCGGCGGTTGTACCCGGCGATCCGGATGCGGCGCCCGACGCGATTGTCGCGGTTCGTCCGCTGAACGGCAGCGGGGTGTTTGCCAGAAACCTCGCCGAATACGAACTGCGCGCCCGGCTGCGGCGCATAGACGGAGTCGGTTCTATCGTCCTTGTCGGCGGGGAGCAGCTTGAAGAGCGGCTGCGGCTTGATCTGCCGGGACTTGCGGCCCGCGGAATCGCGCCCGCCGATTTTGCCCGGCTCCTCTCCGCCGAAACCCTGGACCTCCCCGCCGGAAACGCGCGGGAAGGTGATACGGAACTTATCGTGCAAAGCTCGGGCAGACCCGCGTCGGCCGAAGAACTTTCCGGCCTGGTTCTGCCCTTTGTTTCCGGCGGTCTCAAACTCGGCGAGGCAGGCGATTTAACGCTTCAGACAAGCCGGCTGAAAAGCGTTTTTATCGCCGACGGCGAAGCTCCTGCTGCCCTTGAGGTATACCGCCGTCCCGGTTCCGATCCGGTAAGACTTTCCCGTGACATAGCGAAAACCCTCAGGGAAGCGTCCCGTTTCTTTTCCGGAGAAGCCGAGATACGGCTTGTAAAGGATTCGTCCCCGCTGATTGTCCGGGGCCTGCTGAATCTGGGAATCTCCGCGCTGCTGGGCGCGGCGGCGGTTGTCTGTACCCTGTTCTTTTTTCTGCGCCGTGTCCGTTTAAGCCTCCTTGCCGCCCTCTCGATTCCGGTATCCGCGGCCGCCGGAGTCTGCGCGCTGGCTCTGGCGGGCAGGTCTCTCAACGGCATGAGTCTTGGGGGACTTGCCCTTGGCATAGGCCTGGTTTCGGATACCGGGGTGATTATGCTGGACACGCTTCACCGTTTCTTCGGGGAAAGAAATGAAAAACCCGATCCCCCCGAGATAGGCCGCAGGGCAGCCTCGATAGCCGGTTCAAGCGCCGCTTCCACCGTTACCACCGCGGTGGTTTTCATTCCGGTTGTTTTTCTTCCCGGCCCCCTGGGCAGCCTCTTCGGAGATACCGCGGTCGCCCTGACCGCCTCAATCGGCGCCGGCTGGCTCTACGCCCAGTTCTGTATTCCCGCGCTTTACCGTTTGGGAACGCGCGGGGGCGGCGGGACGCGCCGTCCGTTCTTCCCCGGCGGGAACTTCGGCCTCATGGAGAAGAAGTACCGCGGGATTCTCGCGCCCCTGCTTCGCCGGCCGGAAAAAATTTTTTTCACCGCGGTTCTGGCAAGCGCGCTTGGCGGCCTGGCGCTTTTTTCAAGACCGGCGGCCTTTGTCAGCCCCGGCGAGGCGGAGGAAGCGCTTCTCTCCCTCTCCTTCCCGCCGGGAACGGTTCTTGAAACCATCGGCGTCGCCGGCCGGGATCTTTCGGAACAGCTCCTGAAACTTCCCTGTGTCGGCGCGGTCTACGGCAGGGCAGGTTCCGAGGACGATGATTTTGCCCCCCGCGCGAACATTGCCTACCGCAGGGAAGAACTGATCCTGCACTGCGTTCTTGCCGGGGGCGCGAAACCGGAAAAGGCGCTTGGGGAAATAAGCCTGGCGACCGGGAAATTTTCCGGCTACGGGGAACCTGTAATTTCGGCCTCTCTTCCCAGGGACAGGACGGAAACGTTTCTGGGCATTTCTTCCGGACAGGGCTTTGCCGTCAGGGGCAATGACAGGGAGGAACTTGCCGGACATTCCGGCCTGGTTTCGGGGCTGCTGAAAGGAACGCCCGGGACAGGCATCGCTTCGGTAAGGCTCAGGCCGGAAGGGACAAGGCCGGAATTGAGGGTGTACCCGGACAGGGAAGCCGCGGCCTTTCTCGGCATTTCCTCGGAGCGGATCGCCGAAACCCTCCATGCCGTTACCGAGGGCCTTGTCGCGGCCAGGCTTGAAATCGAAGGCCGTCCGCTTGATCTGAGGGTCAGCGGGGATCGTATTTCCGAAACGGCAATCAGGGATATTCCCCTTATAAGCGAAGGGGGAACGAGGGTTTCCCTCGGTTCCCTCGGCCGGATAGAACGGCTTGAGGCCGAAGCGGTTCTGGCGCGGCTTGACCGTTCCGACGTGATCTTCCTTGACGCGGAGCCGGAACCGGGAGCCCGCGGGAAAGCGGAAAAAACGATGAGGCGGCTCTGCGCCCGCTTCCCCTGGCTTGGCCGGGAAAACGAATCCGCCTTCAGCCGCTACAGAATTTCCCTTTTTGTAAATCTTTTCCTGGTTCTGGTTCTTCTCTATATGACTATGGGCGCCCAGTTTGAATCTTTCCTCCTTCCCCTTGTTCTCATGTTGAGCATTCCCTTTTCGCTGGCCGGAGCCGGACCCGCGCTGATTCTTTTCGGTTCCCGTCTCGATTCCGGCGCCGTTTTGGGCCTTACCGCCCTCTTCGGGCTTGTGGTGAATAACGGCCTCATTCTCTTCGAGACAAGCGATGAAAAGATATGCCGCGGTTTCAGGCCCGCAGAGGCGGTTTACGCCGGAGCCTCGGAACGCCTGCGTCCGATTCTTGTCACCAGCGCTACAACGATCCTTGCCCTGCTGCCCCTTGTCCTGAGTCCCCAGGACGCTTCCCGGAGATCCATGCCGGCGGCGATGCTTGGCGGGCTTGCCGCTTCAACCCTGCTCAGCCTTTTTGCCCTGCCCCCGGTGTTTATCCGCTTCTTTGCCTGGAGGGAAAA
>JAISND010000099.1 GCA_031276615.1 Treponema sp.
ACCGGAAAACCGGGACGCCAGTATCCGGGGGAAACCGGTTCAAGCAGTCCCGTTTTTTCAAGAACCCCGATCATCAGGCCGCTGTCATATCCGCTCCTCCCGGCATCCCGCCCTAAGCCCTGTTCCCTCTCAAGGACAGCCGCGAAGCGCCGCAAGGACTCAGGCGGGTAGAGCCGGGCCGGATTGAGCAAATCAAGGAAACGGTGAATAAAAACGGAAAGTTCCCGTATCCTGTTCCGGTAAAGATAGAAGGAAACCGCCGCGGGGGATTGGACTTCGGCGCGGTAGCAGTAGATCCCGGCGGCGCAGTATTCCATCCGCTCCCGGGGCTTAAGCATTCCGAAATCGGAGAAGCGGCGGTAATCGGGGGAAAGCCTGTCCCCGCCGGCGCGGAAAAGCCCCAGTACCAGCAGGCCCCCCATAAGCATTTCCGGTTCAAGGCCGGGAAACACCTTTTCCCCCAGGCCGATTGTCCGTTTCCGGAATTCGCCTTCGGCCTTAAAAAAAACGCCGCCCCCGGAAACAAAGGAAAGCAGCCCGGCCAGCACGCGATCGTCAAGGAAAGAAACCCGGCCCCCTGCCGGTGAAGCGCCGGGGCCGGACGCCGGGACTGCCTCCGGGGAAAACGAGGGAAAGAGCAGTTCCCTGTCGGCGATTAGCGGAGAAAGAATCGGTTCAAGAACCGGATTCAGGGCCAGCCGGCTTACGCCTTTATCGGTGAAACGGAAAATGATGAAACGCTCTTCCAGGTTAAGGAGGACATCGTGGAGTTCCGCGTAATTTATCCCGCCTGAAAAAAAACTTTCCATTTCTCCGGGGAAAGGATTTCCAAGCAGGGCGACTGCGGCGATAATTCTGGCGTCATGTTCGTCGAGATAGGCGGCCATGATCTTCTGTATTTCATCCCTGGACAGAAACGCGGCAAGATCCTCCATCAGCCGGTGTTTGTTAAAGGGAGTCCTGATATTGCCGAAAACGCTCCGCATCAGTTCAAAGAAAGAAGCGTCGGGAAGGGTCATGATTGCCGACTTCCAGAATTCGGGGGAACAAAAAATCCCGTTCATTCCCGGACCGTCCAGTGCTGAATCGAATATTTGTAGCCCTGTTCGGCAAGGAATTTCTGGCGGTTCGCCGCGAAGTCCTCTTCCACGGTGTAGCGGGAAACCAGGGTGAAGAACCAGGCGTTGCGTTCCTTGGGGCGCAGGATGCGTCCCAGGCGCTGGGCTTCCTCCTGCCTCGAACCGAAGGTTCCCGAAACCTGGATGGCCATGGAGGCGTCGGGAAGGTCAAGCGCGAAATTCGCCACCCGTGACACAACGATAACCCTGAGATCGCCGCGTCTGAACATTCCGTAAATGCGCTCCCGCTCGGCGTTAGGCGTTTTTCCGGTGATGAGCGGCGCCCCGAGCAGCCGCGCCAATACGTTAAGCTGGGCAAGGTACTGGCCGATAACGAGAATCCGGTCATCCCCGTGATTCTCGACAAGCTGCGCGACAACGTCTTCCTTCGCGGGATTCTCGCTTGCGATGCGGTACTTCTCGCGGGGAGGAGCGACGGCATAGGGTATCCTGAGTTTTTCCGGCAGATCCAGCCGTATCTCGGTACAGATGGCCTCGGCTATCCAGCCCCTGCCTTCAAGGTCTTTCCACGGCACGTCATAGCGCTTGGGCCCCACAAGGCTGAACACCGCGTCCTCGGCGCCGTCCTCCCGGACAAGGGTGGCGGTAAGCCCCAGCCGCCGCAGGGCCTGGAGTTCCGCGGTAACCCGGAACACCGGCGCCGGGAGCAGATGCACCTCGTCATAAATAACGAGACCCCAGGGACGCTCCCGGAAAATTTTGAAATGGGGAAAATCCGCGCCCCTGTCGGGACGCCATGTGATGATCTGGTAGGTGGCGATGGTAACCGGCGCTATCGATTTTGAATCGCCCGAATACTCGGCAATTTGATCGCGGGCAAGTTCCGTTTTGTCCAGCAGTTCCTCAATCCATTGATGTACCGCCGCGACATTGGTGGTCAGCACCAGAGTGTTGGTTTTAAGCATCGACATGATGACCATGCCCACAATGGTCTTGCCTGACCCGCAGGGGAGTACCACCACCCCGTAACCGGTACCGGGGCCGCCGGAGCCTGTTATGGAACGGGCCGCCTCAAGCTGATAATCCCTGGGCGCGAAGGGCCTTCCCGAAAGGCTCGCCGCGCGCAGCCTGATGTCCAAATCTTCACCCTTCACC
The DNA here is from genome assembly GCA_031276615.1 of Treponema sp. GTDB lineage: Bacteria > Spirochaetota > Spirochaetia > Treponematales > Breznakiellaceae > JAISAK01. The sequence continues at coordinate 2,235 of JAISND010000099.1, forward strand.
AGGGGCGCTTCGTCCCTGACCGGCCAGCCGAGCCTGATAAGCTCCCGCTTGACGCTGCCCCGGTCAACAAGGCGCAGGGAAAACCCCCCGTTCTTCTTTCTCAGGAGTTTTTCCACCGGTTTGGCCGCTTCAATTTCCGCCCTTATTCTCTCATCCTCGATAACAAGGAAAAGCTCCCCGGCCGGCGCCGGTTCCCCGTTGTCCCCGGCTTCCGCGCCGCCGGCGGAAACCATCCGTATCTTTCCGTAGCGGGACATGGTATCGGAAAAACCCTCCACGATTCCCGAAGGAATCTGATAGCGGGAATATCTGCCGAGCGCCTCACTGACGCCGGAAGGGCTGAATCCGGCGCTGGCCGCGTTCCACAGGGAGAGCGGCGTTATGCGATAAGTGTGGATGTGTTCCGGCGATTTTTCCAGTTCCGCGAAGGGCATGATTGCGGCCCGGGCCTCTTCCGCGCCTTCGGCGTGCACGTCGAGAAGAATGGTTTTGTCGCCCTGTACTATCAAAGGCTTTGCCGGTGAATCCGCCATGATCTTTCCATTATAAAGAAGGCGCGGAAGAGATGGAAGTGAATCCCGGAAAAATAAACGGAATTTCGAGCCTTTCCCAA
>JAISND010000105.1 GCA_031276615.1 Treponema sp.
GGTAACGTATCTGCTTGAAATAGGACAGTCAAAAAACAAGCCGTTTGTGCGGCATGAGTTACTGAGGTATAAACGGGGTCCGCACGGCTCACCCTTTCATTTTCTGGATTTTGAGAATGGGAAAGGGTATGCCATTAACAATGAAGAAGATTTTGATAAAACCGATGCGGAATTAAAACAGGAAGAACAAACCCTTGATAACGATATGCTCGCCGTAAAGGGAGTCGGTCAGTTTCAACGTTTTATCGCGGCCAATACCTTTCGCCAGATGATAGAAGATTGGCATGTATCGGATTTTCATATTGAGGCGGCCAGGGGAAGCAAAGACGTATCAGGATATTCCGAGCATCTTACCCCAAACGGCGACAATCTACAGCTTATTGCCAATGAGCTGTATGAAAACAACCGGGAAATTTTCAATACCATTCTGAACAAGATGAAAACCCGCGTTCCGGGTATTGGCGATATACAGCCGGAACCAACATCCGATGGCAGGCTCTTGTTAAAATTCCGGGATGGTTCCTTTAAGGATCCTTTTATTGACCGGTATGTTTCCGACGGAACAATTAAAATGATCGCATACCTTGTATTGCTGCATGATCCGCGGCCTCATCCGCTCTTGTGTGTCGAGGAACCGGAAAATCAACTCTATCCGCAGCTTATGATGGAGCTTGCGGAAGAATTCAGGTCATACACGCAGAGGGGCGGGCAGGTTTTTGTTTCCACCCATTCTCCCGATTTTTTGAACGCGATACAACTGGATGAAGTATTCTGGCTTGCAAAAAAAGGGGGTTATACTTCCATCTACAGGGCAAGTGACAATGAACAGTTAAGGGCCTATATGAACGAAGGCGATCAAATGGGGTATCTTTGGAAGCACGGCTTTTTCAGGGATGTAGACCCCCAATGAAAACAATCGCTTTTTTTCTTGAAGAACTTTCCGCAAAAGTAATGCTTGAAGGGTTTATAAATGCCCATTTCAGGTATGACCCGGCTGAATTTGATCTTCAGTACCGGGTGCATGAAGGAAAGCAGGATTTGGAAAATCATCTCGAAAACAGGATAAAATACTGGAAAACGCCTGATACCGTATTTGTTGTAATGCGGGATCAGGACGGCGGCGATTGCCTTGCCATAAAACGAAAATTGAAAGTGAAATGCGAAGCAGCCGGACATCCTGAGGCGATAGTACGCATCGCCTGCCACGAACTGGAAAGCTTTTATTTGGGCGATCCCGCCGCAATAGAAAAAGGACTGGAAATTCATCACATTGGAAAACATGACAGAAGAAAATTATTCAGACAACCGGACTCGATTGATCAGCCCTCAAAACAACTTGCCTATATTACCAAAAATAAATATCAAAAGATCGACGGTTCCCGAAAGATTGCGCCCTGTCTGAATCCGGCAATAAACACATCAAAAAGTTTCAATGTTTTGTACAGTACCCTTTGCCGGTTATTGGAAGATGTCGAGGAGACTGCAAAATGACCAAAAAAACGGGGTGACCTTGTAACAAATTCAGTGCAAACGGGCTATACTGATAGAAGGAGCAGGTTATGAAACAGCTTGCCGGGGCGCTTGTGGAGCGAATGGTGGAAGCTGAACCGGCCGGACATCCTGGGTATGAGAAACATGGCCAGGGAGAAAAACCCGCCGCCAGCCGCCAAAACGGTACGGACGGCAGGAGCTGCGGAACGACAGCGGGCCGACGAGGATAGCAGGGCAAGATTTAACGTGGCTCAATGCGGGATATTGTTCTACCGGCATGTCCGGTGATACCCTTTTATAAAAGAGGAAACAGATGATTGAACTTTTTGATACCGGCGCCTGGCTCGTCGGAGCTTCGGAGATTGTCAGGGACGACGCGGAAGCGGTGGCGAAGCTGCGCCGGCTCGGCAAAGACATCTCCAGGGAAGAAGCCCGGAAGGGAACTATTTCACACGGAATTCTTGCGGCCCACAACAGGGGCGACGCTGAAAATCTGCGCCTTGCCTTCGATTCCCTCACCTCCCACGACATCACCTATGTGGGCATCATACAGACCGCGCGGGCAAGCGGCATGGAAAAATTTCCCCTGCCCTATGTGCTTACCAACTGCCACAACAGCCTCTGCGCCGTGGGTGGAACCATAAACCAGGACGACCATGTGTTCGCCTTTTCCGCGGCAAAGAAATACGGCGGCGTCTACGTGCCTCCCCACCTTGCGGTGATCCATACCTACAACCGGGAAATGATGGCCGGCTGCGGAAAGATGATCCTGGGATCGGACAGCCATACCCGCTACGGCGCCCTTGGAACCATGGCGGTGGGCGAAGGCGGCGGAGAACTTGCCAAACAGCTTGTGGGCAAAACCTACGACATCGCCAGGCCCCAGGTGGTGGCGGTTTACCTTGACGGCTCGCCGCCCCGGGGCGTGGGCCCCCACGACGTGGCGCTTTCCCTCATTGCCGCGGTTTTCAAAAACGGCTATGTCAAGAACAAGGTCATGGAATTTGTGGGGAACGGCATCAAAAATCTTCCCCTGGAATTCCGCAACGGTATCGACGTGATGACGACGGAGACTACCTGCTGGTCGTCGATCTGGCAGACCGACAGTCAGGTTGAAGAGTACCTTGAAGCGCGGGGCAGAAAAGGCGACTACCGGGAACTCAGGCCCGCGGACATCGCCTATTATGACGGGCTTGTCAGGGTCGATCTCTCTTCGATAGAGCCTTCCATCGCGCTGCCCTTTCATCCGAGCAACGTGTTCAGCATCGGGGAACTGCAGAAGAACGGCAGGGACATCCTTGCGAAGGCGGAGGAAGAGGGACTCAGGGCCCTGGGCGTTCCCGGCTTAAACCTCAATCTCGGCGCCAGATACCGTTCCGGTGCGGTGTACGCGGAGCAGGCTCTTATCGTCGGCTGCTCCGGCGGTACCTTTGACAACATCATGGCCGCGGTGGATATTCTCCGGGGGAAATCCATCGGCAACGGCAACTTTACCCTGAGCGTATATCCGGAAAGCCAGCCCACGTACCTTGAACTGGTAAGGAACGGCGCCGCCGCCGCGCTTATGGACGCGGGCGTCCTGATGCGGGAAGCCTTCTGCGGCCCCTGCTTCGGCGCGGGCGACACCCCGGCCAACGGGGAACTTTCCATCCGTCACGCGACACGCAACTTCCCCAACCGTGAAGGTTCCAAACCCAACGAGGGACAGATCGCTTCGGTCGCGCTTATGGACGCCCGTTCCATCGCGGCCACCGCGCTTAACGGCGGCAGGATCACCGCGGCCACCGAGATTGACACGGCCTTCGGAAAATACAAATTCTTTTTTGATCGGGGCATTTATGACAAGCGGGTCTACGACGGCACGGGCAGGCCCCTTCCGGAAACGGAACTTGTATTCGGCCCCAACATCAAGGACTGGCCCAAAATGCCCGCCCTGCCGGAAAATCTCCTCGTCAGAATCGTCAGCTACATTACCGATCCCGTCACCACCACGGACGAACTGATACCCTCGGGGGAAACCTCTTCCTACCGTTCAAACCCCCTGCGCCTTGCGGAATTCACTTTAAGCCGGAAGGATCCCGGCTACGTCAAACGCGCAAAGGAACTGCAGCACATGGAGGAAGAGCGCGGGGGGGGCGCGGCCGGAGCGGAGCTTGCCGCGGTGATCGAAAAGATAAAGGGCATTCCCGGTTTCGCGGGGCTTGGGCTTTCGGGGTTCGGGATCGGCAGCGCCATCTACGCGCGCAAGCCCGGCGACGGCTCCGCCCGGGAGCAGGCCGCTTCCTGCCAGCGGGTTCTCGGCGCCTCGGCGAACCTGGCCCTTGAATACGCCACCAAGCGCTACCGCTCAAACCTTATCAACTGGGGCATCCTCCCCTTCCTGGTAAAGGATGAGAATGCCTTTAAGCCGGGGGATTTCGTGTTCTTCCCCGGCATCAAAAAGGCCCTTGCGGAAAAACACGCGTCCATCAGGTGCCATGTGATCGGCGGCGGGGCGGATGAAATACCGGTCAGCCTCGGTGAACTTACCGATACGGAACGGCAGATTCTGATCGACGGCTGCCTTATCAACTACTATGCGGCTCATTGACATTCCGCTCACCCTTCTGGCGGGCGGAGCAGCCGGCGCGCTTTTCCTTTTTCTGAAAGTACCCAACGGCCTGCGGATCGGCGCCATGCTGGGTTCCGCGCTCCTGAGTATTTTTTCCGGAATCGGCTACATGCCGCCCCACACCCGCATCTTCGTGCAGGTTATCGCGGGCGCCCTTATCGGCTGTACCGTGGAAAAAAGCGACATCCGGCGGCTGCCCCGCGTTATCAGGCCGACCCTTGTCGTGGCAGGCACTTTTTTCGTCCTGAATCTTTCCCTTGGGTTTCTGATTCATAAAATCAGCCCCATCGATCCTGTCACGGCCTTCATGTGCGTCATCCCCGGCGGCGTCACCGACACTCCCATCATCGCCGCCGACATGGGCGCCGATACTCCCAGGGTCGCCCTCGCCCAGCTTGCCCGCTACATAATGGGCGTCGGTTTTTTCCCGCCCATGATACTTGCCTGGGACAACATGCGCAGCCGGGCGGAAGCGCGGCGCGGGAAAGGAACGGGGAACGGAGCGGCAGACGGCAATTCCGCGGCGCGGCAGAAATCCGCGGTGAAATCCCCCTGGGCCTTTGTCTGCACCATGGCCGCGGCACTGGGGGCGGGAATCCTCGGCGATATGTCGGGCATACCCGCGGGAACTCTTCTGTTCGCGATTATAGCGGTCGTCATTCTGAAACTTGGTTTCGATTTTGCGTGGCTTCCCCTGCCGGTAAAAAAAATCACCCTCCTGATAAGCGGCTGCTACATCGGAAGCGGTATCTCCATGAACGATGTCCGGGGCTTTGGGGAACTTGCCCTGCCGATTGCGATCATCGTCGCCTGTTACGTTGCCAACTGCTTCATCAGCGGAAGAATGCTCGGCAAATTTTTCGGTTTCAGCCGCAAGGAAGGCATGCTGATTACGACGCCGGCCGGGGCAACCGACATCGCCCTGAGTTCCGCCGACATGGGCGTTGAAAACACCGATGTCATCATCATCCAGATCTTCCGTTCCATTATCGCCATTACGGTATTTCCGCAGATCATCAACCTTTTGCTTCTGTTTTTTTTCTGAAGGAGGCTGCCGGGAATATATGGAAATCAGAACAGGCTTTCCCTTCCGCGGAAAAGCGCTTGAAGAACTCCGCGCCTTTCTTGAACGGAACGGCCTTGCGTATGACGAGGGCGTGCGGTTTTCCGTCTGTCTTGTGGAAGATGAAAAAATAGCGGCGACAGGTTCCCTGGACGGCAAGGTGCTTAAGTGCATCGCGGTTTCCCCGGAATTTCAGGAGGGCGGACTGGCTGCCAGGATAGTGACGGAGCTTGCCGGCGAGGCGGCGCGGAACGGCGTTTTCCATCTTTTTATTTTCACCAAACCCGGCAACGAATTCCTTTTCAGAAAACTCGGATTTTACACCATTGCGAAAACCGGCGATGTTTTGCTGATGGAAAACAAAAAAAACGGAATCGCCTCCTTTGTCTCTTCCCTCGGGCAGCCGGCCGGAACGGAAGCCGCCGCTTCGCCCGCGGGCGCCATCGTGATGAACTGCAATCCCTTTACCAGAGGGCACCGGTACCTTGTCGAAAGCGCGGCGAAACAGTGCGCCCTTCTGCGTGTCTTTGTCGTCTCCGAAAACAGGAGCGCCTTTCCGGCCGGTGACCGCTACCGGCTTGTCTGTGAAGGAACCGCCCATATCAAAAACGTACTGGTTCATCCCACCGGCCCGTACCTTGTCTCGTCGGCAACCTTTCCCGATTACTTTCTGAAAGAGGCCTTTTACGGAAATCCCGGCGCCGCTCCTTTATCGCCCCGAAGCATCAACACCCTGCTTGACCTCAGCATCTTCGCCGAATGTTTCGCAAAACCCCTCGGCATAAGCCGGCGTTTTGTCGGAACCGAACCGTTTGATCCGGTAACCGCCGAATACAACCGCCAGATGAAGGAAGCCCTTCCCCGCTTCGGCATTGAGGTGATCGAGCTTGACCGTCTTGAAGAAGAAGGGGAGGCGATAAGCGCAAGCCGGGTACGGCGGCTTCTGCAGGAAGGAAAACTTGAACAGACGCGCGCTCTTGTTCCGGAAACGACTTACGATTATCTTGTAAAAAACCGCGGCGGGCCGTTAGATGAAAGACGGTGAAAATTTCCCCATAAACGCGGAACAGTTTGTCTCGGGGCAGCACCGGGCCTCGCTGGAAGAAGTGCTTGCCTTCCGCGAAGAGTGCGCCCGGAGGCAAAAGGCGCTGCTTGCGGCGCGGGGGGTTCCCCTGCTCTGCCTGGGAATCAACATGCCCGGCGAGTATAAACGTTTCCCCCTGGCGGAACGTTCCCTCCGGGAAGAGGTCAGGCTGGTAAAACTCAGCCTGGCGGCCGAAGGGATAGAGATTCTTCACGAAGAATTGTATGAAGCTCCGGGCGGCTGCGCGGACTTTATTTCCGCCGCCGCGCCGGCCGAAGGGCTTAAAGAAATCGCGCTCCGTATCGAGAGGGGCCACAGCCTGGGGCGTCTTTTTGACATTGACGTGCTGAACGGAAGGGGCGAAAAATTATCCCGGAGGGATTCGGGCGGCGGCCCCCGCCCCTGTCTTGTCTGCGGCGGCGATGCCTTTGCCTGCGGCAGGAGCCGCGCCCACAACGCGGCGGATCTGCGGGAAGCGGCCATCGGCATCATGGTAAAATCATTCCGGGAAAAGCTCGGCCTTCTTGTCAGCGGGGCGGCAGTCCGGGCGCTCGTTACCGAGGTGGCGGTTACGCCGAAACCGGGCCTCGTGGATCGCGCCAATAACGGCGCGCACCGGGACATGGATTTTTTTTCGTTTATCGATTCGTCAGCCGCCATCCTGCCCTGTTTCCGCGACTGCGCCCTGGCCGGCTTTGACGCCGCCGCCGAAACGGGGGATCAATTCCGGCCGGAGGCTCTTTTTGAATCCCTGCGCCCCCGGGGGAAAATCGCGGAGCAGGAAATGCTTGAAGCGACAGGCGGCGTCAACACCCACAGGGGCGTCATTTTTTCCTTCGGCCTGGCAAGCGCGGCTTTCGGCGTCCTTTTCCGCCGCGGCGAATCTGTTCCGGCGGAAGAGGTTCTGGATCTCGCAGGCGCAATGACGGCCCTTGTCGATAAAGACTTTGCACGGAAAAGCGGAGCCGCTCTCTCCCACGGCGAAGCGGTCCAAAGGCGTTACGGCACAGGCGGCGTCAGGGAAGAAGCCCGCCGGGGCTTCCCCTCGGTCCGCGACCGCGCCCTGCCGGAGCTGCGCCGCGTTCTCAAGGCCGGCAGCGGCGTCAACGACGCGGGCCTTGCCGCCTTTCTCGCACTGCTTTCGGTCACCGCGGACACCAACGTCATCCACCGCGCCGGCCCTGATGTTCTCGGGGAACTTCAAAAAGAAACCGCCGCCTTTCTTGAGACCCGGCCGGATATCCCGTCCCTGCGGGAATATGCCGCGGGCCTCGACAGGAAATTTATTGAAAAAAACATCAGCCCCGGCGGCTGCGCGGATCTTCTGGCCCTCACGCTGTTCCTGCACCGGCTCTGCGATTAGGCCGAATGCCGGGCTTGTGTTCATTCGTAGCGGGCTTTGATACCCGGGAACCCGCCTTGCGGCGGGGAGCTTCATCCGGGGGCCATTTCCGCCACAAACCTGCCAATCTCCGCCATGCAGTCTTCCGCCTGGGGCTGAACGCCGACGGACTCGGCAAAGGCGTGGCCCAGCCCCAGGTAGCGTATAACGCGGACGGGAACGCCCGAAGCGGCGAGTTTGCGGGCATAGGCTTCGCCGTCAAGGCGGAGACAGTCGAATTCGCCGCACACGATCAGGCAGGGCGGCAGCCCCGCGGGGTTTCCCAGGTAGGGGCTGATGTAGGGCAGGCTCTGGTCCTTTACGCCCAGCACGCAGCCGAGGACTCCTTTTGAAGCGCAGCGCATGCTGTTGATTCTGAAAAGAATCGGCCCGCGGTGCTCCTTCAGAATCGTAAATTGATCAAGCGAAAAACGGTAATTGTCGTCTTCCCTTCCCGCAAGGTTCACCGTCGGGTACAGGAGAACCTGGGCCTTTACCATGCCGCATCCTTCGTCACGATCCTTCATGGCGCATACCGCGGCAAGATTCCCGCCGGCGGAATCTCCGGCAACGCAGATTCGGTTCCTGTCGCCGCCCAGGGAGGCGGCGTTCTCATAAATCCATTTCAAAACCGCGTAACAGTCCTCAAGGGAGGCGGGATAGGGATGCTCCGGCGCGAGCCGGTAATCGGGCTGTACTCCGACGCAGCCGGACAGGGCCGTTACCTGCTTTACCATTTCTTCCACCACGCCGGGATGCCCCGCGGCAAAACCGCCGCCGTGGATATAATAGAAAACCGGCCGCGGGGGCGCAGCCGCGCCGGCCGGGGACGCGCCCGCGGCGGAACCGTCCTCCCGGCGGTACACGCGAACCGGTATTTCGACGCCGGCGTTTCGCACCGTTTCATGGCGGACCGACACGCCTTCGGTAATGGGCAGACTCTGGACATCGTTGAAAAAGCGGCGCATGAAACCGGCCACCCGCCGGGGGTTTCTGCTTTTCAGAAAGAGGGGCAGAAAAACCCTTACAAAAAAACCCTGCGGGCCCCTTACAATGGATTCGGTAATTTCAAGGAGCCGTCTGTCCATGGCGCCGGGACGATCGTCGTCGGGAATGGGCTTGACCAG
>JAISND010000164.1 GCA_031276615.1 Treponema sp.
ATCCTTCGCCGCGGTTGAGGAAACCTGGAAGCCCTGCATCCATGTTTTTGAAACGGACAGGAACCGCGCGCTGTCCCTGCTGTCCCCGCTGAAATTTGAAGAGGGCCCCGCGGAACTGAAACCTTTTCCCGGTACGGAGCAGTTCCGCCGTCTGCTTTTTTTCCGTTACGGCGACAGGGCGCGGGCGGCGGCGCTGCTGGAGGGCGCCGGTATCCAAAGCCCCGACGCGGACACGAAACCGGCGGATCTTTTTCTTGCCGAAAAACACATCCGCGGCCCGGTGATCATCCGCGGACAGGCCGCGCCGGGACGCAGGGTGGATACGGTAATCCGCGGGCCCCAATTTTCCGCGCCGGAAGGGGACGGCGGAAATTCCCCGCCCGGCATACCCCTGCGGGTGCTTTCGATAGACATAGAGACCGATGTCAAAAGCGGCGCCATACGCGCGGTGGGCCTTGCCTGGACCGACGGGCTGGACGGCGGCGGGACCGGCGCAGAGATGAAGGCAGCGGCAGACGGCGCGGTTCACGCGGCGCCGGCGGAAAGGGCCGGGCCGGCAATGGACAGCCTTGTCCGGGTGCTTGCGCCCCCGGAGGACGCCGGCGGCGCGGCCCGGGCCTCCGCTGTTCAGACGGCCGCGGCGCCCGGCGTCCCGCGCTTCTTCCTCCATGCCGGCGAAAAATCCCTCCTTGCCGCCTTTACCGGCGATCTGCTCCGCATCGATCCCGACGTGCTGACGGGCTGGAATTTTCTGGACTTTGATTTTCCCCGCCTCGCCGGGCGCTGCGAATACTTTCGCCTTCCCTTCGCGATTGGAAGATCCCTTGACCCCGCGAAATTTTTCCCCCGGCGGGAGAATCCCGGCGGCGGATGGCGGGGGCGCGGCTCGGCGGCGGCCATAGTGCCGGGCAGGCAGGTTCTGGACGCTCTGCGGATAGTGCGCGCCGGAACCTGGGGCGGGGCGGGGAATCTGCGCGGTTCCTGGAACGACGATGCCGCCGCGGATTTTACGCTGGATACGGTAGCCCGGACGGTTCTGGGGGAAGGAAAGCTCGTCAGATCCTCCGGGCCGGAGAAGATTGCCGAACTGGACAGGCTTTACGTCGGCAACCTGGCGCTCTTCGGCGGCTACTGCCGCAGAGACGCGGAGCTTGTTCTCCGTATCCTTGCGAAAACCGGCCTCTTCCGGCTGACCCGGGAGAGAGCTTCCCTTACCGGGGTAAGCCTGGACAAAGCCTGGACCAGCGTGGCAAGTTTTGAGCGGATCTACGGCATGGAACTGCGGCGGAAGGGCAGAGCGCCGCCCCCCTTTGTGAAACGGGAAGTCTCGGGCGCGGCGGGGGGAACCATTCTTGAGCCGGAGCCGGGCCTTTTCAGCAACGTCGCTGTTTTCGACTTCCGCAGCCTCTATCCGACCATTATGCGTACTTTTAACATTGATCCCCTTTCGCACGCGCGGGCGGACGCGGAGAAGCGCGGCGGAGCAGCGGCCGCGAAGGACACGGCTCCCCCCGATATTATAGCGCCTAACGGAGCGGCTTTTTCGCGGGAACCGGGGCTGCTCCCCGCCCTTGTTGCCGCTTACTTTGCCGCCCGCCGCGCCGCCCTTGACGCCGGGGATACCATCGCGGCCCAGGTATATAAAATTTTGATGAACAGTTTTTACGGTGTCCTTGGAACAGGGGCATGCCGCTACGGCAGGACAGAGCTTGCCGGTTCCATAACCTCCTTTGCGCGGAAGTGGCTGCTTTTTTCCAGGGACTGGTTTGTTCAAAAGGGGTTCCCCGTGCTTTACGGCGATACCGACTCCCTCTTTGTGGAAACCGGTTTCGGAGACAGGGCCGGTTACGGGGAATTTACGGAACGCTGCGGATTCCTGGCAGGGGAGCTGAACAATTTTATCGCGGAAAAGATCCGGGAAGAATACAAACTTGAATCGTTTCTCGAACTTCGTTTTGAAAAACCGTACCGCCGCTTTCTGATTCCGCCCCTGCGGGGATTCCAGGAAGAAAGCGAAAAACGCGGAAGGGCCAAGGGTTACGGCGCTTACGTGATAAACCCGCCGGGGGAGGACGGCGTCTCCGCGATGAGCGTGGAAGTAAAAGGCATGGAAGCGGTACGAAGCGATTCCACGCCCCTTGCCCGGCGGCTGCAGCTTGAACTGCTGGAACTGGTTTTCTCCGGAGGGGGTGAGGAGGATCTGCGCGGGCGCGTTGCGGAGATATTGAAGGAACTGCGGGAGGGGAAGCTTGACGGGGAACTGGCATACAGGAAGCGCCTGTCCCGGCCGCCCGAGACCTATACTTCATCGACGCCGCCGCAGGTAAAAGCGGCGCGCGCCCTCGGCTGGAAAGGCCGCAGGGGCACGGTGGAGTACGTCTGGACGGTAAACGGAGCGGAACCCAGCGTCGACGAAAGCAGGCGGCCTTTCCCCTGCGCCCCGCTGGATTATGATCATTACGCCTCTTCCCAGGTATTTCCGGTAGCCCGTTCCATAGCCCTGGCGGCCCATTGGGACGCGGACAGTTTTACTCCCCGCCGCTGTTCCGCGGGGGATTCCGGCGG
>JAISND010000174.1 GCA_031276615.1 Treponema sp.
AGGGCGCGCCGCCATGAGGGGAAATCCGGCGGGGCCGTTCTGGAAGCCCTGGGAAGGGCGCTTGAGGCCGGCCGCTGGCGGCGGTACAGCGCCGGCGAGGCGCGGCTGCTCGAGGCGGAGGAGCTTGTCACCCTGCGCAATTACCCGGGCGCCCTTGCGGCGCTGGACGCGGTTTCGGACAGCGCCGATTCCGCCGCGCTCCGGCTTGCCGCCCTCAGGGGCCTTCCCGACGCGGCGGAATTCCGCCGCGTCATGGCGGAAGCCCTGGATCGCTATCCGCGCGATCCCCGTCCGGCGAGAATATTTTTCAGTTATGCCCGGAACAGAATTCCCGGACAGGGCGAGCAGGCCCTGATGGATACCGTTCTGAGGCGGCTTCCCTTTCTGCTTGATTCCGATCCCGATCTCGCGTGGATGGCCGCTCCCTTTATGAGGGATACCGAAGAAGCCCGCCGCCTGGTAAGCGCCTACCGCGCGGGGGGGCTTTCCTCCCGAAGCGCCGCCGGTGCGTTCCCGGAGGCGGGCGCCCCCCCCGAATTTCGTCCCGGCCCCGGCTCCATTCCGGCAAGCCTCAACCTGGGGCTTGTCGGCGACCTTGAGGCCGTGGAGGAATTGTTCGCCCCCGCGCCGCACGGGGCGGCCCAGGGCGCCGGGCCGGCCGGCTCGCGCGCCGCCGAAACTTCCCTTGACAGGGAACTCGTTGCCGAGGTTTCCGGGCTGCTGCGGAGCGCCGAAGGGCGGGATCTGTTCGCGGAAAAACTGCTGGCCTTTTCCGGCGTTATCACCGGCGACGGGGACCGGGACGGTTTTCCCGAAACCCGCTGCGTGTACCGGGAGGGGCTTGTCCGCGATTTCTACTACGACGCGGATCAGGATCGCCTTGCGGATCTGTATATTTCATTTAACGCCGGGGGCCTTCCCCTGCTGGCGGAGCAGGCCCTGCCGCCGGATACGGACGCGGTCCGGGATGCCCTGCCGGGGGCCCGCGGGCAGGGGCTTCCCCTGAAGGATGAGGACAGACCCAGGGCGCTGATTTTTTGGGAGCGTTACCCCGGCGTACTGCGCGCCGAACTTGGGGGCGTCACCTACATTCCCCGGCCGGGCGATTTCCTGTTCGCCCCGGTTCGTTTTGTTGAACTCGCGGCAAGCGCGCGCTATTCGGGCCTTCTCTATCCCCAGGTGGAGGATCAGTACCCCCGGATAAGCCGGAGAAGCCTTGTGTCTTTTTCCGTGGCCGTCCGGAGGCCCAGCGCCGAATTCAGGGGCGCCGTTGAATGGATAGATCTTGAGCGCGGCGTTCCCCTGCGGGCCATGGAGATACTGAACGGCAGGACGGTTTCGGTAACCGAATTTGTCATGGGCAGGCCCGTGCTGCAGAGGGTCGATCTTGATCTTGATTCCCGCATGGAGACGCTGCGGCGCTTCCGCGCGGTCCCCGGCGCTTCGGATGCCGCGGCGGACGAAACGCCCATTGATTACCGCCGGATTGTCGAATACGCGGAGAGCGACTGGAACGGTAACGGGGTATTTGAGACAGCGGAAGAGTATCGTGAGGACGGTTCGGTTGTTTATTCCCTGGATATGGACGAAGACGGCGTAAAGGAATATTCTGAAACGGGGAAAGACAGATAAAAATGCGTAGCGGCGTTTTGAAAAAATTGTGTGTGTTTTCATGTATCGCGTGTCTGGCGGTTTCATGCCTTTCCGTAGAGACCCAGGAAGAGCGGCTTTCCCCTCCCCGGCGTTCCACGAAAGCCTTCCGGACAGACGACATCAAGCGTTTCGCGTCCGGCGATCCTGCCAGGGCTATCAACCTTATCGGCATTTACCGGGAACTTTACGGGGAAAACGGCGATGCGGATGAGGGGATAAGCGCGGAAACCCTCTCAGCCCTGGAAAACGAGGCGCTTGTCAATCTGGAAAATATACAGCGCAGGGCCATTGAGGAAGAAAGGTGGGATGACGCCGCTTCCCTGAGCCGCTCCCTGGCCAGTCTCGGGGTAAAGGTTGAGAATACCGGCATGGAACCCGATTTTGTGCTTGCCGGGGCAAAGAAAAAACTTTCCGATGGAAACGACCTGGGCGCTTTTCTTGCGGCGGTACAGGCCCATGGCATGCGTCCCCTGGGTTTCGACGACGCGCTGCTCTTCCTTGAGCGGGCGGTCACGGTAAAACAGCGCCGGACGGCGGCCTTCTTCTTCGCCGCCGCGCAGAACGCCGCCGCGCGGGACGCCGGGCCCGCAGGGGACTCCTCGGTTACGCAAGATGCCGTCACGGCGCGGGACGCCGGTGGCATGAACGATACCGCCGTACCGGAGGCCGGCGATGCGAACGATGCAGTCGCGAGGGAGGCCGGCGGCGGGGACGGCGCATGGGGCAGTATCCCCGAAGAACTGGGCCTCTACGCCCGGGGAAGCGACAGCGTGGCGGACATGGTCAAGGGAGTGTCCACGGTTCTTGTCGATCGCGGTATCCGCATAGAGAAGGGGAGGGGGATCTACGACAGGGTGCTGGGTTCCGCTTTCTTTGTGGACGCCACGGGGCTGCTTATCACCAATTACCACGTCATTTCCAGCGAGGTTGATCCGGCCTACGAAGGTTATTCGCGCATGTATATCCGCATGGGCGATTCCTCGAGTCCCCGTTTTCCCGCCAGGGTTATCGGCTGGGACAAGGCCATGGATCTGGCCCTCATCAAAACCGAATACAAGCCCGAATATGTTTTTTCCGTTGTTGACCGGGTGATCCCCCGCGTCGGCGACACGGTGCTGGCCATCGGTTCTCCCGGCGGCCTCGAAAAAACCGTAACGTCGGGAATAGTGTCGGCGCTGGGCAGGCGTTTTCTCCAGATCGGCGACGTTATCCAGATCGACGCCGCAGTGAATCATGGCAATTCCGGCGGGCCCGTCATTGACACATCGGGGCGGCTTGTGGGAATCGTCTTTGCCGGCATCGAGCAGTACCAGGGGCTTAATTTCGCCGTTCCCGCGGAACGCCTTGCCGCCGCCCTTCCGGCGATGATCCGGGGCGGAAAAGCCGAACGCCCCTGGCTCGGTCTTTCGTTATGCGAAACGCCATCGGGGGCGGAGATCCTCTACGTAGCGCCTAACACCCCCGCTTCGGAACACAGGATTCCCGAAGGCGCCCTGATCAGCGCCGTCAACGGCGAAAAGATCAGCGCCCCCCAGGGCGTCCTGATCCCCGCGCTGCAGGATCTGCTCTTCCAGGCGCGGCCCGGAGAACTTGTTGTCCTTGAGACCCTTGACCCCGGGCAGGGGGCGGATCCCAGGCGGCGTGTTCTTATGCTTTCGGCCCGGCCGGATATTCCCCTTGTGGAGGCCGCGAAGGTTGACAGCCGCGAGCGTATCGCCGCGCCGCTTTTTGGGCTTGTCCTCTCTCCTGCCCAGGGAAGTTCTTTCTCTTCAACATATCTGGTCAGGAAAGTTGTCCGCGGTTCCATTGCCGACGAAGCGGGCATATCGGATCAGGATCCGGTTTCAATCCGCGGCCTCCGCATCGTGGAGAAGGAAGGTTACGCGCTGATGGAGATCAATGTAAAAAAGCGCCGCATGGGCTATCTTGAGACCACCATGCAGCTTCCGGCCCTGCTGGATTCCCCGGATACCCTCTAAGTGGCCGGACGCGCGTATCCTTCTTTCCTGGTCGGGGCAATCGGAAAGAAACAGTACATCCTTCGGGAAAGGGGAATCGACATACTGGTCAAGCCCATTCCCGACGACGATCGTCCCGGCGCCATGGACAGACGGCTCCTTGAAATTACCGAATCCATTGTAAGGGGCCCGCAGGGTTTTTTTGTAAGGGTTTTTCTGCCCCT
>JAISND010000184.1 GCA_031276615.1 Treponema sp.
GTCTTTTCGAGGGCCTCCTTCGGGGTTCCGGCCGCGGCGGTGAACCTGTCACGGATTTTACCGTTTACCTGGACGACGATGGTTACCTCTTCGTCGACGGTGAGCCGTTCGTCGCAGACGGGCCAGGCCGTTTTCGACACGGATTCGGCATGGCCCAGTTTTTCCCAAAGCTCTTCGCCGAGGTGCGGGGCGTAGGCGCTGAGCATGATCACAAGGGGTTCCCAGAGATCCCGCGGCAGTTCGGTGAGTTTTGCCAGCTCGTTGGAATAGATCATCATCTGGCTGATGGCGGTATTGAAGTTGAGGTTTGCCGTGTCTCCGCTTACCTTTTTGATGGTTTTGTGGAGCAGCCGCGCAAGTTCGTTCCGGCCCGGCCCTCCCGGGGAGGCCGCGAAGGAGTCCGGCTTTGCCGGGTTGTATTTTTCGCCGATGGCCCAGATCCGTTCAAGAAACCGGGAAACCCCCACAAGGCCGGCGGTGCTCCAGGGTTTGCTTACCTCAAGGGGGCCCATGAACATCTCGTAGACCCGCAGGGAATCCGCGCCGTAGCCGCGGACTATCTCGTCGGGGTTGATGATGTTCTTGAGACTCTTTGACATCTTGGCGATGACCTCGGTCACTTCCCCGCCGGTTTCCCTGTCTACAAAAACCCCTTCGGCTTTTTTTTCAACCTGATCCGCGGGTACCAGGGTCTTGTCCCCGCGCTGATAGGCGAAGCTGGTGATCATCCCCTGGTTTACCAGGCGCAGGAAGGGTTCGTCGCTGTTTACCAGGCCGCAGTCGTAGAGCACCTTGTGCCAGAAGCGGCTGTAGAGGAGGTGGAGCACGGCGTGTTCCACGCCCCCCACGTAAAGGTCTACCGGCGCCCAGTAGTCCTGCCTGTCACGGGCCGCGAAGGCCCTGTCGTTACGGGGGTCAAGGAAGCGCAGGTAGTACCAGCAGGACCCCGCCCACTGGGGCATGGTGTTGGTTTCCCGCTTTGCCCTGCCGCCGCATTTGGGGCAGCCGGTATGTACCCATTCGGTGATGGCCGCGAGGGGGGATTCGCCCGTGCCCGTGGGGGCGTAGGATTTTACGTCCGGAAGCTTCAGGGGCAGGTCTTTTTCCGGAAGGGGAACAATGCCGCAGCGTTCGCAGTGTACAACGGGAATGGGTTCGCCCCAGTAGCGCTGCCGGCTGAATATCCAGTCCCGCAGCTTGTAGTTTACCGCCTTTTTGCCGAGGCCCCGCTGTTCCAGCCAGGCGCTTATCCGCTCCTTTGCCGCGGCCGTGGGCAGCCCGCTGAACCGGCCGGAATTTACCGACCAGCCTTCGGCGGCGGTACATTCGGAGACGCTTTCCCCGCCGGCGGGATTTGGGGGTTTGGGGGCGGAGCCCCCAGGAAGGGGGGAAGCGGAAGCCGCGGCCCGCGGCGGGTCTCCGGGTTTTGCTTCGCGAAACTCCGGATCCGCGGCCGGGGCTGGAGCGGGGGGGGCTTTCCCCCCTCCTGACTCCGGAGGCGAGGCCGAGACGACGCGCCTGACCGGGAGCCTGAAGGTTTTGGCGAATTCCCAGTCCCGCTCGTCGTGGGCGGGAACCGCCATGATGGCGCCCGTACCGTAGGAGATGAGGACGTAATCCGCGATCCAGACGGGAATCTTTTCGCCGTTCACGGGGTTGACGGCGTATGCCCCGCTGAACACGCCGGTTTTGGTTTTGGCGAGGTCTGTTCGTTCAAGGTCGCTTTTTTTCGCGGCCTCCTCAAGGTAGGCTTTTACCGCGGCTTTCTGCCCGTCGCTGGTGATTTTTTCCACCAGGGGATGCTCCGGCGCGAGTACCATGTAGGTAACGCCGAAGAGGGTGTCCGGACGGGTGGTGTAGACAAGGAGTCCCCGGGGCCCGTTTCCGGCGGGGGTCTGCAGGGGGTTTTCCAGTTCCGGGTGGCCGTCGACGGCGAAAAAGACTTCCGCCCCTTCGGAGCGGCCGATCCAGTTGCGCTGCATCTGCTTTACCGGTTCGGGCCAGTCCAGACCGTCCAGACCGGAAAGGAGGCGCTCCGCGTAGGCGGTGATTTTGAGTATCCACTGGCGGATGCGTTTGCGTACCACCCGGGTCTTGCAGCGCTCGCAAAGGCCGTCTACCACCTCTTCGTTGGCGAGTCCCGTCTTGCAGGAGGGGCACCAGTTGATGGGGCTTTCGGCCTCGTAAGCCAGGCCCTTCTCGAAGAGTTTGAGGAAGATCCACTGGGTCCACCTGTAGTAGTCCTCGTTTGAGGTCGCGATTTCGCGATCCCAGTCGTAGGAGAAACCCAGGGATTTGATCTGTTCCCTGAAATGGCCGATGTTGTCGGCGGTGGTTTTTGCCGGGTGAACTCCCATTTTGATGGCGTAATTCTCCGCGGGAAGCCCGAAGGAGTCAAAGCCCATGGGGTGCAACACGTTGAAGCCGTTCATGCGCAGGTAACGGCAGTAGATGTCGGTGGCGGTGTAGCCTTCGGGGTGGCCTACGTGAAGGCCCTGGGCCGAAGGGTAGGGGAACATGTCCAGCACGTAACGGCGTTTTTCCCGGGGAAAGGAGGGGTCCTCCTCCGCCCTGAAGGTTTTGTGCTCTTCCCAGTATTTTTGCCACTTGGGTTCGATTGTCTCAAAGGGATACTTTGCCATTGTTCTTCCGGCTCCTTTCTCCTGAAGGTTTCAGGCGTCGCTGTCAAAAACGGTTTTGCCTATTTCGGACTGTTTCGGATCGACGGAGGCGCGGTATTTGTTCAGGGCCTCCTTTTCGCGTTCAAGTTCCCTGAAGGAATACACCGCGGCGCCCCTGTCGTTTATCTCGACTTCGGGAACGGAGTAGGCGCCCATGTCCTTGATGACCCTGTCCCGGGCGGCGTCGATATTGGCGGGACGGCATTCGGGCGCCGGGCCCTCAAGATCGGCCGGTTCCACCCGCAGGGGTTTGTCCCACAGGTAACCGAAGCCGATGCGCCTGAAGTTTTCCAGCCTGCTTTGATCGTTTTCCTTTTTTTCGGACAGGAAACGAAGGGCGGGGATGAGCCAGAACAGCAGGGAAAAGATCAGGGGTATGAGGCCAAGGCCGATGCCCAGGAAGGGCAGGGGGTTTTCCGTAAAGTGCGAAAAGAGCACGTAGGTCATCCCGTAGAGCCAGGAACCGTAGTAGGGCACGCCGGCGCTTACGGCACCGGTACTGAGGGCGTTGTAAAAAAAATAGCTTCCGAAAAAAAGGTTCACCGAATTGATGATTCCGAACCAGACGTTCATGGTTTTTGGATTGCCGGAAAATTTTTTAAGCCTCCTGACGGGCGCGGACAGGCCGCCGAAGGAACGGTCCTCCCTGTCGGCGCGCAGAAGGAGTTTGTCAAAGCGGTACACCACGGTTCCATCCTCAGTGGCTTCGGGATAGCCGCCGAATTCGGCGCAGAAAGCCAGAATCGCCCTGCCCGCGTCCGCGCTGTTCTGTCCGGTAATGCCCATAAATTCCGGCAGCGAGATAACGCCGCGCCTTGACTGGATACAGGCGATGAGCGCTTTTTCTCCCTGTTTTCCCAGTCCCTGTTGGGATCCTCCTCGCCAAAGACAAAGGAAAAGATAGCCCTGTGCATGGGACGCCCGGCCGGCGAAGCCTTCCCGCGGATTCCGCCGTAATCGCGGTAAGCGGGCCTGGTCAGTTCCGAATAAAACCAGATCCGCCAGAGAAGGCTGAAAAAGCCGGCATTGAAGCTGCCTCCGCTTCTTCTGTTGCCGGAATTTCTGGAATTGACGGAAGCCGAGACAAACAGGCTGCCGAGGGCGATTGCCATAAAAAGAACGAAGTAGCCGATCAGCATGAACATGATCCACACTTTAAAGGCAAGGGAACCAAGCCGGGCAAGGAGGCGCCCCGATGTCCCCAAAAACCTTTTCAGTCCGGCCTTGAACCCGCGGTAACGGCTGACAAAGCCCCGGGGAAAGGAATATACGATTTCTCCCGATTCGCTTACTTCAAGGCGGGCCGAATACTCGTCGGCGGCCCGGGGCAGGAGTTCCTGCACAACGGCAAGGGGCAGGGCGCTTGCCGCGGTCATGTCCGCGACGGTTACCCCTCCGGGACGCTTCCGCAGGGTTTCGGCAAGCCTGCGGTACGCGCCCGCGTCAACGGTTCCAGGGCTTTTTTTATTGCGGCTGTGACTGTACAATTTCATCTTTTGTTTGTTCGGGATTATGGTAGCTTTCAAGAAGCGACGCCAAAGTTATTCCCCGGAAATAATCATTTACCAGATCGGTCATGGATGTCCAGACCTTGTGGCTTATACAGCCGCCGATGCGCTCACATTCGCTGGTGTGCTTGTCACAGGAACTTGCCGAGAGGTCTTCCCCGGCGGCGTCAAGGATTGCCTTTACGGTCAGTTTGTCCAGGGGATGCGCGAAGCAGAAGCCCCCGCCGGGACCGCGCACGGAATTCACGATGCCCGCTTTCCGCAGCTTGAAGAATATCTGTTCCAGAAACACAGGGGATATTTTCTCTTCTTCCGAGAGGTTGCTGATTGAGATGGGTTCACCTTCTTTTCCCAATATCGCCAGCGCAAGTGAAGCCCTGAGGGCATAACGTCCACGGGTGGTTATTCTCATCGCAAAAAACCTCCTAAAGTTTCACATTTTTGACCAAAATTATAATGAATAATTAGAAAAATTGGAAGTGTTTTTTTGAAAATAATTCATTTTTTGAAAATATTACACCGGGGAAGCAAAATTACGCGGAGAGGCGGATGGAGAAAAGTGAAGCTGCCCGGGAGCAGGCCGGTATCCGGCTCCGGTCAGGGAGCGTTCATTTCAGCGCCCACACCAGGCCCCCGCCGAGAATCGCCGCCGCCGGTACCGCTATCAGCGTAAAAGTCCTCCAAAACCGCGAGCT
>JAISND010000190.1 GCA_031276615.1 Treponema sp.
GCATCCTGCAGTTTTCCCTGACGGCGGTATATAACCGCGATATTGTTAAGGGCTTCAATATCCTCCGGATTCTTCACGAGGAGGGTATTGACTTCATCTTCGGCTTCCCTGAGTTTTCCCTGCCTGGCCAGAGTTATTCCCAGAAGCAGATGGGCCTCCCTGCTTTCGGGCCTCTTCGCGAGATAGTTTGAAAGCAGCCGCACCGTCTCTTCGTGATCCCCTACCCTGGCGGACCCTCTGGCGCGTTCCAGTACATCCTGTACATCAGCCGGACTCATTCAAAAAACCTCAATTGGTGTTTAGTCCCGCAAGGGGACGCGCCGATACTTCCCGCGAAAATTCCCCCGCGTGGAAAGCCCCGGAGCCGCCGGGAACCGTTCCGGCCGGGCCTTCCGGATTCGCGCGGTCATAGGCGGCAACCGCGAAATAGTAAAGAACGCCGTTTTTCAGCCCCCCGATGAACAGGCTGTTGCGCTTTCCCGCGTTTACCGGGGACGCTCCCGGAGCGGCGCCTTCCCCGAAATATTCGCCCCCGGCTTCACCGTAGTACACAAGGTAACCCGCCGTATCCGAATCGGGGCTGCTCTTCCAGGAAAGCCGCACTCCCCCGTCCCCGGCCTGGGCGGCAAGAACCGGCGGCGGCAGGGGCGCTTCGTCGGGGCGGTAGACGATGCGCAGCTCCTCAAGGTAGGGACTGGCCTCGGCATCCCCCGAGGGATAAAAATCCGCCGCCAGTTGCACATAACGGCCCCGGATCTTTCCGCCGAGGTCCGTTCCCGGCGTAAAGGTACGCCAGTCCGCGTCATCCCAGCGGTAGGGATTGCCGGAGGCCCGGACAAAAAATTGAATTTCCGAATCGTCGGAAAAACGGAAGCGCCCCTGGTTCCGGTATTCGCCCTGTACCCTGCCCCCGCGTATGGCTGCCCTGCCGCCGGAAACATCTATTCTCAGGAGTTCGCTGTTTTCCCCGCCCAGATCGACGGCGCGGGTTTCCACGCGCCCCCCGCGGGAGGGGTACTTCCGTATCGGGGGACTGTCAATCCGGGCGCCGTGGATTCTGAATTCGTCCATAAGCCCCATGAACGCGCCGCCCAAAACGAAGCTGCCGCCCTCCCCCACAACGGGGGTAAAGACTTCACCCCCCTCGCGGCGGCCGGAACTGGCGTAGTCTATGGCCTGGGTTTCTCCGTTCACCAGGTACTCGATCATGCCGGTATCCGAATCAAAGCGGACAAGGTGATGGCTCCAGCTTTTCGGAATAACCGGAGTGTCTCCGGCAAGGTTTATGTCAAGGCGTCTTTTTCCGTCAGGCGAAACGAAGAAATCCAGGAAACTCCACTGAAGGCGGTTCCGCGCGGCCGCGCACTGAATCCGCTGGAAGGCATAATCGCGGCTGCTCCCCCCCGCGGGGCCGCGGGCATTGCCGCCGGCCTCCTCCCTGTCCGGGGGAATCGAGGAAACCCAGGAGAGAATCTGTTCGCCGTTTTCCAAATTCATCGGGTAAAGCCAGAATTCCAGGCTGAAGTCCCGGATGTGGCTGCCCGGCGCGAAGAGGGCGTCCCGGCTCCGGGCTTCGACGGCAAGGGGAACCTTCGCGGCGTCCGCGGCTCCCGTGGCGTTTGACGCAAAGGCAAACACGGCCGCGTTTCCCGGAAAAAGAGCCGCCCCGGTTCCCTTCCTTGCCCAGCGGTAATCCGCCGCTTGCAGCGCGGGCGAAACGCGGACATGGTACCGGGCAAGGCTGTCGCTGAAAGAGGCCGGCGTTTCCCCGTCAAAGGAAAGGTTCAGGTCGGGGCTTTGGGCAGGCGCCTCCTGCCCGGCAAAGGCATCTGCCCCGGCCGGGGACCCGGCGGAGGACAAAACCAGCACGGGATAAGGCCGCACCCGGGCAATTTCGGCTATGCCCGTCCTGTTTTCGGCCAAATTCCAGCCGGAAGCCCCCCCGAGGGAGATAATTTTCCCGTCCGCGCCATACAGGCTACCTGAAATCAGGAAAAAGAGGTAAAATATTGGTATGAAAACCTGTTCTTTCTTCATAAGTTTCCGTCTTGAGGCCGTCAAATTTGATAAAGGGAACCCCTCTTTCTTATCGGCATAAACAGATATGAAACATCAGCGTATTTCGGAAATTTATGACAACCTCAAAGCCGCGGCCGCCGAAGCGCCGAAGGAGCCGGGCGTCTACATCATGCGGGACGAGGAGGGCCGGATCATCTACGTGGGCAAGGCGCGGGTGCTGAAAAACCGGCTCGGTTCCTATTTTTCCGGAAAAAAGGACATAAAAACCGCCACCCTTATCCGCCGTACCCGCTCAATTGAAACCATCATCGTCGCCAACGAATACGAAGCGCTGCTTCTGGAAAACACCCTCATCAAGCAGCATGCTCCCCGGTACAATATCAACCTCAAGGACGGCAAGACCTACCCGGTGATCCGCATCACCGCCGGCGAATTTCCCCGCGTTTTCCGTACCCGTCATATTGTCGAAGACAAAAGCCTCTACTACGGCCCCTTCCCCAATATTCAGGGCGTAGACGCCATGCTGGATCTTGTCGACAGGCTCTTTCCCCTCCGCAAGTGCCGGATGCTGAAAAAACGCGAAAATCCCTGCATGTACTACCACATCGGCCGCTGCATGGCCCCCTGCTGCGGAAAGATAAGCGCCGGAGAATACGGCGGCCACGTAATGAAGGTTCAGAAACTCCTTACCGGCGATACGGACTGGCTGATTCAGGATCTTGCCCGGCAGATGCGGGAAGCGGCGCGGAACCTGCAATTCGAATGGGCCGCCCGGCTGCGCAACGCCATCAGGGCGGTTGAGGAACTGGCGGGCGGGGACAGCTCCGTGGTTGACTTTGATCCCGAAGGCCGCGATTACATTGCCTGGGCCGCGGAGGGGGTCTTTACCAGCTTTACGGTTTTTTCCATGCGGGGGGGCAAGATGACCGGCCGGGAACTTTACCGCGCCTGTTCGGCCGCGGACGAAACCGAATCCCTTGAGCTGTTCATCACCTCCTACTACGATCCCGGACGCCCGCCGCCTTCGCGGATATACCTTCAGCCGAAAACCGGCGCTACGGGAAGCGGGAACGTTGCAGAAAACGGCAAGGGCGCGGCGGAGGAAGCGGGAAAAGACGCCTCCCCGCCGGCCTCCCTGCTCCGCTGGTTCAGGGAACAATTCGGCTTTGAGCCGGAAATAAGGCTGCCCGCCGAAAAACACCATGTCGCGATCCTCGCGATGGCGCGGCAGAACGCCCTGGAGGATCTGCGCAGACGGCTGAAAGAACGGGGCGTGGGACCCGCCCTGGACGCGCTGGCCGGGTATCTCGGCCTGAAAACCCGTCCCGAGCGGATCGAGGGTTTCGACATTGCCCAGCTTGACGGCAGGCATCCGGTGGCTTCGCTCATTTCCTTCAGGAACGGCGTCCCCGACCGGAAGAATTACCGTTACTTCAAGCTCCGTTCCGTGGTGGGCGTGGTAGACGACTTCGCGGCCGTGCGCGAGGCGGTACGCCGCCGCTACTCGCGGCTTGTCCGGGAAGGCAGGGAACTCCCCGACCTGGTACTCATCGACGGCGGCCTGGGCCAGGTGAACGCCGCGAAGGGCGTGATGGATGAACTGGGCATGGACAGCGACGTGGCGGGGCTGGCCAAGCGCAACGAGGAAATCTGGCTTCCCCACGCGAAGGAACCGGTGCGGCTGTCAAAAGATTCCGAGGCGCTCAAGGTGCTCCAGTTTGTCCGTGACGAAACCCACCGCTTTGCCACCTCCTTCAACCAGCGGCTCCGTTCGGGGGATCTTTTCTTCTCCGCCCTGGAATCCGTTGAGGGCATAGGCCCCAAACGCGCCGCGGCCATTATGAAGGCCTACGAAACCCTCGACGCCGTTGCCGCGGCGGATCCCGCCGAGCTTGCGGAAAAATGCGGAACAGGCAAAGCGGCGGCAAAGGCGG
>JAISND010000210.1 GCA_031276615.1 Treponema sp.
CTATGGGCCGTACTTTCAAGCTCCCCGACCTCTACCTTTTTCCGCCCGGAAGCGCCGAAGAGGAAATGCAGTACAACGTGTGAGTTAATCCCGGCGTCTTCGGAAGGGGGGGATTCGGCTTCCAGTCGCAGACATCCAGTCTGCTCCTTCCCGCCCGGCTCCGCCCCCTGACGGCTCCGTCCTGGCGCCTTTCCCTCCCCTGGGGTCGGCGGGGGCTCCGCTTCGAATCCCCTTTTTATCGCAGGGCGCGGTCACTGCGTTTGCGTCACCTTGTTTCGCCGGGTTCTGCGTCTTCGGAAGGGGGGGATTCGAACCCCCGACAGCCAGTTCCCAAAACTGGCGGCTTAACCACTGGCCTACCCTCCGTAAAGCCCACTATAGGGGTTATTATTCTTTCCGTCAATTCTGCGAAACCCGTAAAGGCCCGGCCCGGCGCCAGGCCTTTACCGAGTGAAGGTACTCGATAACCGCGAGCCCCTCCGCCGCGCCGGAGCGGGGCTGCCTGCCCGGTTCCAGCACGCAGGCGGCCGCGTCCTTTACCATGTTGGCAAAATATCCGGTGGGGCCACTGAAGGTTTCGCCGGTTTTTTTCAGGGAACGGAATTTTTCCGCGTAGGGGCTGGGAACGCTTTCCCACACTTCAAAAATCCCGTTGCCTATACGCAGGCGGCCCCGCTCGCAGGAAAACTCCATTTCAAAAACCAGATGATCCCGGCCGGCGCCCACTTCAATCGACACGGGAACCGGGAGGGGCCGCGCCGGCCCTTCGCCCCCCGCGGCGGAACGGCCGGCGGGCGGCTCGAGGATCGCCTCAAGCCAGGCCGTCCCCGTGTTCCCCGTGAGCTTCGCGCCCCGGCGCCGCCTGTGCTTCAGGGGCAAACCGCCGAGAAACATGATCGCGTCCGCGAGGTGGGTGCCGTCGTGCCAGAGCGCGTCAAGGAGACGCCTGTTCCTGCCCATGTACAAAACGGCGCGGACCGAAAGAAGCCTGCCGAGCCGCCCGCCGCCGAGAACAGCCGCGGCGCGGATGTAATCTTCCGAGTAACGGCGCTCGTGATTGGTGATGATCCTGGTGCCCCCCGCCGCAAGACGCGCGATTCTCCGGGCATCCCCAAGCCCGCCGGCCAGGGGTTTTTCGCAGATCACCACGGGAATTCCGCGGGCCGCGGCCAGATCGCAGTAGGGCCGGTGGCTGTCCGGATGGGTGGCGATAACGAGAAGCCGCGGCGCGTGGACGCGGATCATTTCGGCGGCGGAGGGGTACACCGGAACCCGCCACTTTTCCGCGAAAAGCCGGCGGCGTTCCCCGTCAATGTCGCAGCCCGCGGCAAGGCGGAGATCCGGGTTCGCGGCGATGGCGCCGGCGTGGGTGCAGGGCTTCTCGCGGAGCGCGTCATCTTCAAGGAGGCTTGCTATGCGCCCCAGGCCGATTATGGCGGCGGGAATTTTTTCCATGGCTCAGACTCTCTTTTTGTCATGCCTGCTGTTGAGGACGGAATAGATCGACGGTATAACAAAGAGGGTCATCAGGGTACTCACCGTGAGCCCCCCGACAAAGGTCTTGCCTATGGGCTGTATGGTATCCGCGCCGGCGCCGGGGAAGAAGGCGATAGGGGCCATGCCGAGAATAGTGGTAAGGCTCGTCATAAGGATGGGACGCAGGCGGCTGCGGCCCGCCTCAAGGCAGGCTTCGCGAACCTTCATTCCCCGCGCCCGCAGGGTGTTGGTAAAATCCACCAGGACTATGCCGTTATTCACCACGACGCCCACAAGGGCCACGATGCCCACCACGGAAAACATGGACATGGCCTGGCCGGTGAACTTATAGATCCAGACAACTCCGATAAAGAGCAGGGGTATGGTAAAAAAAATGATCAGCGGGTCCACAAACGATTCAAACTGGCTGGCCATGACCCCGAAAACCAGAAACACCGCCGTGGCGACAATAAACACGTAACGCCAGAAATAGGACTGTATCTCCTGGGCTTCGCCAAGGTAGCGTATGCTTACCCCCTCGCGGGGGATATAGTAGGCGTTGATGGTGCTCTCCAGCCGGCGCTGCATATCCGTCGCCGCGATGCCGGCGGGGAGCTCGCCGGTTATCCGTATCACCCGCTCCTGTTTCTCGCGCCGTATCGACGCGGGGGCGCGGCCTTCCACAATACGGGCGACATTGGAAAGGGAAATCCGCGAACCGTCGCGGCTCATCACAAATACCGCGTCAAGGTTGGGAAGCCCTGTCCTGTCCTCGCCGCGGAGCTGAACTACCACGTCAAGAAGCCGGTCTCCCCTGCTCATGGTGGTGACGGTGCTGCCGTCCATCGCGGTACGGATCTCCTGGGCAATGGACGAGACGGAAAGGCCGAAGGCCGCGGCCCGGTCCCGGTCAATCTCGACCTGAAGCTGGGGAGAGCCTTCGTTGATGTTTACCGCGGGGTTTTCAATCTCGGGCAGATAGCGCGTAATGATACGCAGAATCTCGCCGGAGGCTTCCATGATCGCTTCATAGTCTCTGGAGCTGACGGCAATTTCCACGGCGGAGGTGTTTCCCATGCCGCGCCCCGCGCGGAAACTTATCCGCACGCCGGGCATGGAATTGGCATGGGGGCCAAGTTTGCGGACAATCGTATCCGGCGTGTCAATCTGCAGGGCCGGCTCCGGCAGGGTGATCTGCAGCGAACCCTGATTCGTCCCCGTCCGCCGGGCGGTGAGGATGATGTTCCGGTAACCCTGTACTTCCCGTTTGACAATATCCTCAAGCTGCAGGAGTATGTCTTCGGTTACGTCGATAGCGGTTCCCTGGGGCATGCTCACGTTAAGCGTCACATTATCGTCGGTTCGGGTACGGATATACATATTCATTCCGATGCCGGAAAACTGGAGCAGGGAAAAGGCAAGCACCAGAAAAACCAGGGACAGAATGACAAGCCGGTGGGACAGGCAATACTCCAGGGCGGTCCGGTACCTGTTTTCCATACACCGGAAAAAATCTTCCATCCTGTCGTCAATCGCGCGGAAGATGCGGTTTTTAAGGGGTTTCTGCCTTCGGGTATTGAGTCTGAGGATGGAACCGCAGAGGCTGGGCACAAGGGTAACGGCGACGAGAAGCGAACAGACAAGGGAAATCACCACCGTGAAAATGAGGTCGCTGAAGAGCTGCCCCATTTCGCGGAGATCGTTTTTATAGATGATAAGGGGAACGAACACGCAGAGGGTGGTTGCCGAAGACGCGACAATCGCCCTGAGCATCTCGCGGCTTCCCAGGATTGCGGCAATCTCCGCCTTGGCCCCCCGCTCGCGGTAGCTGTGCACGTTTTCAAGAATCACGATGGAGCCGTCCATCGTCATGCCCAGGCCCATGATAAGGCCGGTCATGGTGAGGAGGTTCAGGGTAAAGCCGAAGACGGACATGCTCATCAGGGTAAGCATTATCGAAATGGGAATCGCGAGGCCGATGATGAAGGTTCCCTTTATGTTGCGCAGGAAGATCAGCAGTATCATCATGGCAAGGAAGGCGCCCTGGAAGGCGTTTTCGTACACCTGGTTCAGCGTCGCCTTGATCATGGTGGTGTTGTCGGAAAGGACTTCCAGGGTAATGCCCCGGGGAAGCCCGGCGTTGATGCTTTCCAGGGCTTCCCTCACCCGGTCGGCCACCTGCACCTGGTTGCTGTCGCTCTCGCTGGTAACCTGGATATAGACGCCGCTCTGTCCGTTCACGTAGACCCTCGCTGCATTGTCGTTGTAGCCGAGGCTTATGCCGGCCACATCCTCAAGGCGCACCACCTGGGAACGGTTCGCCTGACTCGCGCTTCCCGGCGGAAGGACGACGGTTTTGACCACGAGACGCCGTATCTGCTCAAGGCTGACCAGTTCTTCCTGGGTCATGATCTGGTATTCCCGCGTGCCCCGCCGAAGGTTTCCCCCCGACGAAAGTATGCTCTGTCCGCGAAGGGCGGAAGAGATGTCGCTCAGGGTAAGGTTGAAGGCGGCAAGCCTGTTAAGCGAAACCGCCACCTTTACGATCTGGGTGGTACCGCCGGTGACTTCGGCGGAAGCGACGCCCTCAACCCGCTCAATGCTTGCCTGTATCTCGTCTTCGGCAAAGATGCGGAGCTGATCCGGCGGATAGCTGCCCCTGACCACAAGGCGCATGATGGGCATGGCGCTCATGTCGAAACGGCGCACCGTGGGAGTTTCCACCCCGTCGGGGAGCGAGTTGACCAGCCGGTTTACGAGGGTCTGGGCGTCGGTTACGGCCTTGTCCATGTCGGTGCCGAAGGCAAATTCAAGATTGATGGAACTCGACTCGAACTGGGAATTACTGGTGATATTGGAAAGGCCCCGGGACGCGGAAAGCGCCCGCTCAAGGCGTTCGGTTACGTTACGCTCCACGTCGGCGGGGCCCGCCCCGGGAAAGCGGGTAAAGATCGAAAGCACGGGCCGGGCGGTTGAAGGGTAGAGGTCTACCGCGAGATTGGGAATCAGGGTCACCGCGATACCCAGGGCAAGGCCGTAAAGTATTACAATGGTAACCGGCCGCTTGACCGAATATCCGGCGATGTTCATTCGACTATCCTTACCGGGTCTCCGTCGGAAAGGAAGTTCTGTCCCTGGCTGACTACCCTGTCACCCGGTTTCACGCCGCTTACAACCTCGAAGAGGGTTTCGTTTTCCAGGCCCAGTTCCACCGTATGACGCCGGGCGATGCTGTTTTCATCAACCGTAAAGACGATCCATGAACCGTAGGTGTTGATCGCCGAACTGCGGGGAATGACCGGCACGCCGGAACGGGTATTGGTCACAAGGCTTAAAGCGGCGAACATTCCGGCCTTGATGCGCCCGTCTACGCGGCCCGGGGAGTCTCCTGCAAAGCGGAGCCTTATCCTGAGGGTTCTGCTCGCGGGATCAAGCACGGGGCTGACCTCGTCGACCACGGCTCCAAAGGTTTCACCGGGAATCGCCTCAAAACTCACCTGGGCGGAAAGACCGGGCCTGACCGATGAAACAAAACGCTCGGGCACAAAGGTTTCCACCCGCAGCTCCGAAAGATCGCCGACCACGTACACGGCGGACTGGGTGGAAAGGGTTTCGCCCACGCTGAAGGGGGCCTGCAGCACGGTTCCTGAAATGGTGGACACCACGGGACTCCATGAATAAACTTCACCGGGACGGGAAGGGTCCACCATAGCAACCACATCGCCCCGCTTGACCTGGTCGCCGACCCCGTATCTGGCTTCGACAAGTTTCCCGGCCACCGTGGGCAGAAGGGAAACCTGATTCAGCGCAAGCACGTCTCCGTTGATCACCACGCTGTTTTCAATTGTCCCCGGAACCACCGGCGTTACGCGAACCACCACGGCGCCGCGCGATTGTGCGCCGCCGTCTCCTCCGCCGGGCCGCGCGGCTCCGCCCTGCCCCGCGCCGTTCCGTCCGGCGCCGCCCGTCGCCGCCCCCGCGGCGGCCGGAGCTTCCCGTTTTCCCCCGATAAAGTTATACGCAATAAGCAGCGTGAAAAGAACAATAAGACAAACGATAGCCGCGCTGACTGTTTTTGCGTTTCTGCTTCCTTTCACTGTTTACTCCTGAAATCCCGCGGGGCCTCCGGAATTTCCGGCGGCGTGCCCGGCGGGTTGTTCAAAAAATCTTTCCAGTTAATATTCAGGGCCGCCGCAAGATCAAGCGTCATGGTCTGGTAGGCCAGTTTGCTCCGCAGCAGGCGCTGCCGGGCATCGGCAAGACTGTTCCGCGCGTCCTCAAGCGAGAGGGATTCCACGGTTCCGTTTCTGAATCCCTGTTCGGCGAGTTCATGGGTCCGCTCCGCCACTTCAAGACTCAGGCGGGCGATTTCGATGCTGTCCCAGGAATTCCGCAGATTGGCCGCGAGGGAACGAATCTGGGCCGCCGCCGAATCCTCGGCGCTTTTGAGATCGAGTTTCGCCTTTTCAACGTCCGCCTTTGCCGTCCGCAGGGCCTGATCCTTCGCCGTTCCCGGAATCCAGGGATCAATGGGGATATTCACCGACGCGGTTCCGCTCAGGACATCGGCAAAGGGATCGATGTCACGGCCTTCCCAGCGGGCGGAAAGGCTCAGGGAAGGGGCCTTTGAGGAAAGAAGGGTCTGCTTTTCGGCGTTCTCAAGGCGTTCAATCTCCTGCCGCCTGCCCATGATGTCGGGACGCCGGGGGAGATAATCCCGGACAAGCAGTTCGGGATCCGCCTCTATCCTGACGACATCCATGTTTCCTTCAAGAAGAGCCTCCGTATCCGGTTCCACGCCGAGAAGCGCGAGGAATTCGCCCATCCCGTTCAGATAGGCGGAACGTGCCGCGCTCAGGTTGTAGCGGGCGGTCTCAACGCCGAGCCTGCCCTGCAGCACGACAAGCTCCCTGACAAGGCCGTTGTTAAAGGCAATCCGGTTTTTATCAAGCTGCTGTTCCGCCAGTTTCAGCGTTTCCTCAAGGAAGTTCAGGTTTTCCCTGTCGGCGATAAGGCCGTAAAAATTCTTGATCACCTGTATCTCAAGCTGGCTGCGGGCGTCTTCGTAACTGAGAAGTCTGGCCTGATAGGCAAGCCTGATGTTCTTCATCGCGTAGGGTATACCCGCGTTAAAGCCCAGGGTGATACCCAGACCGGTGCTGAAACCCACGTTTTTTTCATCCGCCGAAAAACCGTCGCCGGTAAAAAGGGCGCTTGAGTATCCGGTGCCCGCGCTTCCGGTTATGGCCGGGAACAGTTCGGACCAAAGCCGCTTTGCCCGGTATTCGGCGCCCGAAAGATCGATGAGACTCTTTTTGAGGTTCAGGCTGCTGTCCAGCGCCCGCCGCACCGCTTCGTCCGGGGAGAGGATCAGCGGATTTCCTGCGGTGTCCGCCGTTTCGGCGGCGCCGGCTTCCGCGGAATGTACGGGCAGGCCCAGGGCCAGTAAAATGAGAAAAAAGCCGCCCGCTTTTCCACGCCTCACCGGTTACCTCCGAAAATTTTGGGGAATCTCCAAAAAACAGTGTTCCCGGACTTCCGGGCTGATTGGAGGGCCGGGTTCATACCCCGGAACTTGCTCCGGAAAATTTACCACCACGGAAAATGTTGTCCCCCGATTTTCGGATCGGGGTATGGACCCAAGAACCCGCTCACCGGTTCGCGGGGGAGAGTATAATAATTTTCCTCTCCAACGAAGATACCCAGGAGCTTGCTCCCGGGTTCTTCATTTCAAAACCGGTTGTTTTGAGATTAGAGTTGTTTAAAAACTTCAGTTTTTGAACA
>JAISND010000005.1 GCA_031276615.1 Treponema sp.
TACATCGTGCTGCCCCAGTGCTTCATGCGGATCGTCCCTTCCCTGATGAGCCAGATTATCACGACCATCAAGGACACTTCCTTTTTTGCCCAGTTTGCCATAGCCGAATTTTTCTTTAACTCCAAGCAGCTTATGGGCATCATTTCCAAAGACACGGTGGTCACGAGCGCCCACATTTTTGTTCTGTACTGTTTCATCGCGCTGGTTTATTTTGCGATCAACTTTTCCCTTTCCTGTATAGTCCGGAAACTTGCCAGGGATAACGGGACCGTAGTTTAGTCCACAGGCGTTTACTTGAAAACCAATGCATTTTACCACGGGGCGCAAGGGCATACCGGGGGTTGGGCCGAAGATAGCGTATGCCTTTACGGCGCATGTGGGGGGTGGAGCGGTTTGAGAATGCGGGGCAGGTGAGCAATTATCCGGGGTTGACCCCGCGGGTATATATTACCCGGGAGCCTTGTCCGGTACGGGTATATGCGGAAGAGCCAGGCTTGTGCCCTGGCTCTTCCCTGTCTGTCGTGTTCCGGCAAAAACTTTATAGACAGACACTAATTCAGCAGTGCCGCGGCCTGGTCCTGCCGCCAGCGCCTGGCAATGTCCGCGGGACTTTCCGCCGCGATATTCCTGATGCTCCTGTTGGCGCCGAGTTCCAGAAGCAGCGAGACAAGCTCCGGGTTTCCCCCGCGGGCCGCGTAATGGAGTATCGTGTTTCCCGAAGCGTCCCGCGCGTTGATGCCTTTCCCGGAAAATACCGCGCGGATTCCGTCGCCGCCGCCGGCAAGGGCGATTTCGGCCGGGGTTTTGCCGTCCACCGCCGTGGAGAAGGGATCCGAACCTGCGTCGGCAAGAACCTTCGCCGTTTCCCATGCCCCAAGATCGACCGCGAGCCGCAGGGGGCTGCGGCCGTTGGAATCCACCGCCTGAAGGCGTCCGCCCTGATCCAGAATGATCTTTACCATACCAAGGGAGGCCCTTTCCTGAAGCGCGATATGCAGGGCGGAATTTCCGAAGTCGTCGGGGCCGTTTATCCTATCCTTGGTAAGCAGCGTGGAAACCATGCGGGGTGACAGTCCGAGCGCGATCTGGAAGGGGGTTCTGTTCCGGGTGTTGCGCGCGTGAACGGAAACCCCTGCCCGGAGAAGCTGGTTGACCAGATCGCTTCGTTCCATGGCCACGGCTATATGCAGGGGCGTATCGCCGTGTATGTTTCTGGTCATGGGATCGGCGCCCCTTTCAACAAGCCTCTCCAGGGAGGGCGGATAGCCGGCCATAACCGATTCCATCAGGGGAGTATTGCCGTCGGCGTCCCTGACTTCCAGATTCGCCCCGCGGGAAACAAGCTGGTTCTCAATATCGATCATGCCCAGGCGCACGGCGTCGTGGAGCGGGGTTTTGCCGCTCAGGGAATGGGCGTTGATGTCTGTTCCGTAATCAATCAGAACAGGGACAGTGTCCCTGGCATTCCAGCGTACGGCCGCGTGGAGCGCGGAATTTCCGAGGCCGTCGCGCGCTTCAAGATTTGCCTTGACGCCGAGAAGAACCTTGACCGTGGAAGGACTGTTGTATTTTACCGCGAGGAAAAGGGGAGTCTCCCCGGTGGCGTTGGCGGCATCGGCGGGAACGCCGCTCTGGACGATAAAGGGAATCTGGCTGTCCAGTTTCCACTGCGCGGCGTAGTGGAGTATGCTGTTTCCAAGTCCGTCCCTGGCCTCCGCGGTCTGCGGGTTCACCATCCATCTCCGTACTCCGCCCGCCGTCGCGAAGGCAAGGTAGAGGGGGCTTTCGCCGTTCGAGTTGGGCGCGAAAATATCCGCTCCCCTTGAAATGAGGAGTTCGCCGTTTTCCTTCTGATCCAGGCGTACCGCGAGGTGCAGGGCAGTGTCTCCTTCCTTGTTGCGGGCGTTGACCAGGGCTTTCTGATCAAGGATAAGGCCGGCAATTTCCGGGCCGGTACGGTTTTTAACGGCCCCGTGGAGGAGGGTGTTTCCCGCGCTGTCGCTCTGGTGTACCGTCTCCGGCGTAATGAGGCAGGCAAGGGCGGCGCTCCGGTCCTGCATGGCGCGGTCGGCGGGGGTAATGCCCGAGTTGTCCGCGGCGAAGATGTCGGAGTTGTAGGATAAAAGCAGGGGAATATATTCCGCCCGGTTTTCCTGTACGGCGAGGTAGAGGGGAGTCTTTCCGTCAATGTTCCGGATACTTACATCGGCGCCGCCGCCGAGAAGCGTCTGAATCACGTCGAGATTGCGGTTCAGCGTGATCGCGATGTGAAGCGGCGAATCCCCGTGCTCGTCGCGGAGATTGGGATTCGCGCCTTTCGAGAGAAGAAGCGTAACGGCGTCCCGGTGATTTGCCGGCGGTATGCCGATATGCAGCGCCGTGTTTCCCTTCGCGTCCCGGGCGTCAATATCCGCGCCGTGTTCCAGGAGCGTTTCCATAATGCCGAGTTTGCCGGAACGCGCCGCCTCGTGCAGGGGGGTGGAGCCGGATGTGTTTTTTATGTTCACGTCCGCTTTTTCCCTGACAAGGAAGGCGACAAGCCCCCCGTGTCCTTCCCGCGCGGCATAGTGCAGGGGGGCAAGCCCGTCGGCGCGGCGGATATTGTAATTGGCGCTCCTTGCCGCGGGCGCCAGGTAGGGGTATATGGGATTGCCGGAATACGCCCCGGCCAGAATGAGTTCCGCGGCGGTTTCCATGTGGTCGATTGAATCGGGCCGCGAAAGAGCCAAATCCAGGGGATTGCTGCCGTCGCGGTTCTTTTTTTCAACGGTTTTGTCCGAAACGGCAAGGATGCTTTTTGCCGCTCCGGTGTTTCCGGCGCCGCCTGCCATGTGGAGAATGGTGTTTCCGGCGGGGTCGGCGCTTTCAATCGAGGCGGGGCTTAGCAGGGATTGAAGGAAAGCTCCGCCCAGCCCGATGCCGGTTTGTGCCGGACTTGTTCCGTTCCCGGCCGGAAGGTGAATGTCGGCGCCTCCCCCAACCAGTACCCCGGCCACCCCGGGGTCTCCCTTTTCCGCGCTGATACCCAGGGGACTCTGGTTTTCATTGTCCAGGGCGTTCACGTCGGCGCCCAGGGAAACAAAGAACCTTGCCAGATT
>JAISND010000083.1 GCA_031276615.1 Treponema sp.
CGGTGTCTATTTCGCAAGACCTAACTTTGGAAAACCTCAATAGCGGTAATTTTATAGAAATCATCGGCGATTTCTCTTCTGACCATACGCTCACCCTGAAGCCCGGTACGAGCGGCGGACTCCGTTTTAACGGCGGATCGGTTACGCTAACCGGGGATTTTTCGGTGAGTACCCCGGTTATTATCGGTGACGGGGGCAATACTGCAGAAGTCACTCCCAATTCCGCCGGATCCATCAAGGCCGCCAACATCTACATAAACAATACCGTCAAAGCGACTGACTCAGGTACCAATGATCTTACCCTCGAAGCAAATACCCCGGCGGGAACAATCAATATTACCGGCGCGGTGGGGGAATCGACAAAATATTTGGGGGATATCAAAGTTGTTACCGGCGCCGTTGATTTTGACGAGGCGGTTTCCGCAAAAAGTTACACCCAAGCTGCCGGATCGGCGAATTTTGACAGTACCCAGAATTATAACGGGACGAACGGCTCCGGTTTCCAGTTTAATGGGACTACTTTGCATGCGGCGGGAGATTTTACAACAACAGAGGCAATACGGATTGACAGCGGCGTCGTTGATTTTGATGCGGCGGTTACGGCAAAAAGTTACACCCAGGCTGCCGGTTCGGCGAATTTTGACGGAACCCAAGACTACAGCAGAGTCAACTCTTCCGGTAATGCCTTCGAGTTTAACGGAAGCACTTTGACGGTGAACCATACCCTTGCCACATCCAGCGCTGCCAACGGTGGTGTGGGTGGAAAGATTCTGATTAATGCCGGTACTGCTTTCACCACCGCTGCCGCCGGGGTAATCAGTAGCGGCGGCGCCTTTGAAAAAACCGGGGCGGGGAATTCCAGTCTGCTGGCAAATATCTCTACCACAAATACAACGGCGGCCAACGCTTCAATCACGTTTAATGACGCCCCCGTTACAATCAACCCTGGTGATAACTCTACGCTCAGCCTTGATTCCAGTGCAGGTAATGGAGCTATTAATATAGCCGGGGCCGTTTCCTCCACCGGAGCCAACCGGAGCTTTACCCTGAATTCCGGGGACGGGATTGTCACCCTGAGCAATACCGGTGCTCCCGCCATCAATCTGAGGGGCAGTTTCACCAAAACGGGAGGCGGGCAGAGCCGCCTTTCCGGCGGTATTACCACCACAAATAACAATATTTCCTTTGCCGGTCCCGTTGAACTGTACAACAATATAGCGCTTGACAGCGGAAGCGGAGGCGGCAATATCAGCCTGCAAAGGGTAGACGGAAATTCTTCTTCAACGGCCTATGATCTTGCCCTCGCGGCGGGAACGGGAAACATCACGGTTGGCGGCGTCATAGGCGATGACGGGACAAGTCTGACCGGTACGGACCGCCTGGATGTTCTGAAGGTAATCAGCGCCGCCAACGCAATTTTTTCGGATTCTATTTGGGCCGCCTCGTTTGATCAATCCGATACGGCAGGGACCGGATCGGGGGGAAGCGGCCTCACCGAATTCACCGGAAATCAGAATTACACCGGAGGATTTAAGTTCATCGGAACCAACCTCACGGTGAACAATACCCTCCAAACCGACACGGATAACTCCGGGGATGGGGCCATTGCCGTTACCGTTTCAGGATCGGGGACACCGCTTTTCACCGTAGGCACGAGCGGCGACATCAGGCCCGGCGGACCGGGCGGAACAATTACCGTGGACGGCAACACCTTCAACAGCGGAACCATCACCGCGGGGCCTGTGGTGGCCTCCACCGGATCACCTGCCCTCGCCATCACCTTTAACGGAGATTACAACGGTGATAACGGAACTTATGGCGACGATATCGCCGGAAAGCTCAACGGAACCAGCACCGATGCCGGCGGCGTTTTCAACAATCCCGACATCGTTTTCAGGGCCAATGTCGAGCTGGGTAGTTTTACCCATAACGGTGATATTGTGGTCTTTGACGGCGCGGCAGGTACCGGTCATGCCCTGAAGCAGGATCCGGCGCTGGTAGATTTTGATGTATCCCCCCGCCAGGCCCTGGGCGCGGTGCTCGTCAGGGCGGGGAATACCGTTACCCCCGGAACGGATATTTCCCAGGACTCGGCGCCCGGGTCCGCATCGCCGCCTGTGCCCGCGCGTTCCCTGGAACTCGGGAAGGAAACCGTGTCCGGCGCGGGGGACGGGGGAATTCTGAAAATCGTACCCCCCCTTACCTGGCGCATGGGCGCGGCGGCCAACCCCGCGGCAGGCTTTGACCCCGCCTTTGTTCGCGGTTTCTACGGCCACCACGGGAAGCTGCTGATGAACTCCGGTTCCCGGCTGGAAACCGAAGATTTTTACACCGCCCCCGACGACAGCGCGGCGCCGCCGCATGAACACAGGGTGGAGTTCAGCAGTACCGCGGGGGAAATGAGCGGCATCGTGGCCTCGGGCAACGTTATCATCAACGAATCCTTTGTTAATCCGGAGCAGTCCCGCCTTGCCATGACCGGCGACGGCAGGATCATCATGACCCGTGCCCAAGTCGAGACAGGCAGCTTCTCGGTTGGCCTGAGCGGGGGTACGGAAACCGTAACCATCGGTTCCGACATGATCTTCCGGGGAGACCTTACCATACACTCCGGCCGTACCCTTAAAGCCGGGGCCGCCGCCGGTTCCGCGTACCTCATCCGGGTTGAAGGCGACTGGATACAGTGGACGGGAAACTGGAACGATTTCGGCGCCAACAGCAACAGCGATCCCCTTCCCGCGTACAGCGGCGATATGGGAATATTTACCCCCCAGCAGAGTACGGTGGAATTTGGAATTTGGAGCGGAAGACCCGCCGGAACCCCGGCGCCGAGAACATTCGAAATCATCGGCAATACCACCTGGTACAATTTCATCTGCAATGAACCCAGGGCGACATTGCTTTTCTCCAACTATCCGCACCAGCACACGGTAACCGGCAAATTTGTTGTCCAGCCCGTCTCGAACGCTTCGGGGGCTATCCTTGAAGACAAGGATTACATGATAAAACTGGACAGGATTGTCGAAGTCAAAAACCCGTCGCCCCCGGCTCTTGCTCCGCCGGTTCCCGATTTTGTGCCTGCCGTGGGGCCGGAACCCTGGGTGGCGCCCCTGGAACCCAACAAGTATTTCTGGTACTTTAACCTTGAAAGCCGGGGAGAACTGGACATGAACTATGCTTCGGTTTTCTTCAGTTTCTCAAACAGGCGCGTGCCCCTGCCGCCGCCGCCCGTAAGCTCCTGGCGCATCGACGCGTCCCCCTATGTTGAAATGATTCTGCCCACTCCGCCCGACACCAAATATGTCCCGAATTATACTGTGGGTCTCATGTATAAGTCTGAGGAGAACGGTTCGTATTATAACGTGAACTGGTACGTGGCAAACCAGTTCTTCTACAGCTTTACCGAAGATTCCGACGGCAACGGCAGAATAGACCGGCTCCGCCTGCAGTCGGCTTTCGAGCTTCTTGACCGTTACCCGGCGGGCGATCCCCGTTTCCCCAATCAGGACGCCTTTGAAGGGTTTGAGATAGCGGTGGAAGGCTACGAAATAGACAGGAGCAGGGGCCGCAACGGATACGCGCGGGCGGACATGGGAACCGATGCCCCCGACAAGCTGGATTCCATTTATGTGTTCCTCAGGGAAAAGGATCATAACGACGGCGGTGACCGGCTCCGCTGGAAAATTACAGGCAACACGTACCTCCGGGACCTTACCACCAGGTCCGTGCTTGTCGGCGAGCCGGACGACGAAGGCGTCGCCTGGGATACAACCCCGCCGCGGATCAACTACGCCCTGACAATTCCCGGCTCCGACAGGAAGGAAATTTTCTTCCAGACATCGGAGGCGGTGAATACAGACAGGCTGGAAATCGAATCCGCGGATACCGAAAACATTCGTACCTTCAGCGCCCCCTCGCCGCTGAAGCTGGAGGGCGATGGGGCGGCTTCCGAATTCCTCATCCCCCTCAGCGATTCCTACGGCGTTGCGGATCTGGTCAAGACGGAGACATCTTTCCCCAGGTTCCATCTTAAAGGCGTTGAGGACCTTGCGCTTGTTGCCCCGGATCTGCATTTCAGCAATCTGGCCTACAATTACCGCTATCCTTCCCCGCGCTATCCCTATAATTTTGACTACGACGCCTATGTATTCGTCCAGAACGGAACTCCCGTGAAAACCTGGGCAAAACGGCCCGGGGACAGTTCTCCGGTAGAATTAGACAGGGTGGTGTGCGGCGCCTATGAACCTGACCCCTCGGCAGATCTGCAGCCCGAGGTCTATCAGCCCAAGGGCCACGCCAACCGTCTGAACTCGCCGCGCTTTGATCCTGCCCTGCGGCCTTCCACGCCGGATTCCACGCTTGGCGAACGAAAGCACCGGGTAACCGACACCTATATTTCGGTTCCGCCCCGGAACGCTTCCGATACGGACAAAATCTTTATATGGCCTGTGTGGGCGCGTTACAGGGAGCCTTCAAACCCCTCCACAATTTCACCCGTTGTCTTGGGCGAGCGGGACACGGATAACGGAATCATCTGGGACTTTACGGGAATAAAATTTCTTGAGGAACGGGACGCCGTTCTGCAGGCGCGGCTTAACCCGGATCTTGCCGGCGTTCCGGATCTGTTTCTCGGCCTTGGCGCCGGTACGGATTACCGCAACCCGGGAGAACTCAAGGGCCGCGCCAAGGGAACGGGGGGCCTGTGGCTGCCCGGCGAGGCGAATTACAGTCCCGCGTCTTCGGTTCCGGTAAACTATATCAACCTGGTTCCCAGGTGGTTCGGCGCCGCGAAAAGGGCGCCGCTTTCCCTGCCCTCCCCGCAGCCCCCGCTTTTTAACTACGGTTTCAGCAGGGACCTTCCCGGTTACGACAGCGGGGCCAAGGTCGATTTCCTCTTCCGTCTGGACAACTCGCCCCAGGATATTTTCGCCGGCCGGCTTGCTCTTGACGCGGGAGTTTCCTCCATCCCGGCGGACTGGTACCGCCTGGTGCGTCCCTTCAGCTTCGACCTTCAGGATGTCACCCTTCAGCGGGGCGGCGTTACCATTCTCAACAATGTGATTAATCCCAACGATGGCGAGAGCGCGTACATCCGCTACCACCTCCTGAAGAGCGGAAGGGTGACGGTGCAGGTTTTCAGCCTGGACGGAAGCCTCGTAAAGACCCTCAGAAGGAACGATCACCGGGAGGCGGGGGAATGGACCGACGCCTGGAACGGCAAGAACAACGGCAGCCGCGCCGTGGCGCGGGGCATGTACTTTGTCAGGGTAGTAGCCCCGGACATTGACGAGATCAGAAAGATCATGGTTGTCAAGTGACAGGCAGTGAAGATTCCGCCTCGGCCCCCGCGCCGGGGAAAAAGGCGGCCTTTGTGGCTGTGGTGGGCCGTCCCTCCGTGGGAAAATCGACGCTGGTAAATCAAATCTGCGGACAGAAGGTTGCCATTGTCGGCGCTTCGCCCCAGACCACGAGAAACGCCATCAGGGGCATCGTCAACAGGGATGAAGGGCAGCTTGTCTTTGTTGATACTCCCGGCCGCCACAACTCGGAAAAAAAACTCAACAAAAAACTTCTGGAAGTTTCGAACCGCGCCGTGGATGAATCCGATCTTGTCCTCTATGTGCTGGACGCTTCCCGCAGTCCCGGAAGCGAAGAATTGGCGGTGGCGGAACTTCTTGCGCCCCTCGCGCCGCGGACCGTCGCGGCGGTAAACAAAACCGATGAGCGCGGCGCGGACTGCGGCCGCAGCCTGGAATTCCTTCGCCGCGAGCTTCCCGCCCTGGCCGCGGATCGCTGCTTTCCCGTTTCGGCGAAAAAAAACGAGGGCCTGGAGCCGCTTCTTTCCTGCCTCTACTCCCTGGCCGGCGAAGGGGAGGCCTTTTACGGCGCGGAATACTACACGGATCAGGAGGTGGATTTCCGCGTCGCCGAGATCATCCGGGAACAGGCGATCAAGCGCCTGCGCCAGGAACTGCCCCACGCCCTGTACGTCGACGTGGCTGATACCGAGCTTCGGGCCGGGGACGGCGAAACCCCGCGGCTCTGGGTGCGGGCCTTTATCGTCGTCGAGCGGGAATCCCAGAAGGGCATGGTGGTCGGAAAGGGCGGCGAAATGATCAAAGCCATCCGCCTGGCAGCCCAAAAAGACCTGAACCGCATCTTCGACTGGAAAGTAGAACTCGATCTCCGCGTAAAAACCGGCAGGGATTGGCGCCACAGCGACGCCGCCCTGCGCCGCCTTATCGAGCGTTAGTTCCGGCAAAGTATATTGATTTGAGTTTTTAACAGTGTTTTGCCGGGGCTGTTAACGGATAACGTGAAGAAATACGCCCTGAAGAAAGGTTTTTACGTGATTCGGCAATCCGGAGACACGCTTACGATAGAGAACCCGGCTCTTTCAAGCCCCGTGAATGGCAGGACAAACTCAATTCTTTGGGAAGCAATCTCCCGGGAAAGGCGCCGGCCGCCGTTTACCCGGCGGCATATGCGCCGGCAAGAAAAGCGTCTATTTTGGCGAGCAGTTCGCCGTAGGTATCCACGCAGGGAATCTCCGCGCAGTCCCTTCTGATTTTTTCGGGAGCGCGAAACAGGCAGCCCCCGTCGGCCTCGCGGATCATGGCAAGATCGTTAAAGGAATCGCCCGCGGCAAAAACCTCCAGGTTGATCGATTTGAAGGCCTTTACCGCTTCCCTTTTGCCGTTTGCCTGACGCAGCCTGTAACCGCTGACCGCGCCGGACGGATCGACCGTCAGGCTGTTGCAGAACAGGGTTGGCCAGGAGAGCTTGGCCATAAGGGGTTTGGCGAACTGTTCAAAGGTGTCG
This sequence comes from Treponema sp., assembly GCA_031276615.1. Lineage (GTDB taxonomy): Bacteria > Spirochaetota > Spirochaetia > Treponematales > Breznakiellaceae > JAISAK01. Next base: position 6,823 of record JAISND010000083.1, read on the forward strand.
GAAAGAATCACAAGCTGGGAACGCCCCCGCAGCGTCCGGGTAAATTCAACCGCGCCGGGGAGGGGTTCCATGCCGGAGATAACCCGCTGAATGTCGGCGAGTTTAAGTCCGTGCCGTTTCAGCAGTTCAAGCCGGAAGCGCATGAGCCTGTCGTAATCAGGTTCATCCCTCGTCGTCCGCGCAAGCTCCGCGATACCCGTCGCTTCCGAAAAGGCAATCCAGATTTCGGGAACCAGTACGCCCTCAAGATCAAGACACACAATCCGCATAACGGTACTTTAACACAGGGCGCGGGACAAAGTGAAGGCGCTCGCCCTGCTTCCGGGTAAGGGCATCTCCGGAAACCCCTGTTGCGGAGGCCCATTGAAATTGACATTTTGGGGAAGCCCCGGTATAAAGGCTTATGAGGCAGCTTGCCATACACAACCCCTTTGGCGCCCCGGTTTTCCATGAGGATACCGTTTCCAGCACCATGGATGTTTGCCGCGCCCTGGCCGCGGAAGGCGGCGTTCACGGGACGGTGATAAGCGCTGATTTTCAGGAAACAGGCCGGGGGCGCGCCGGCCGCCCCTGGGACATGGACAGGGGGGAGAATCTTCCCTTTACCGTGCTTCTCCGTTACCCCCGGATAGAAGCGGCGCCGGAGGCTTTAACCCTGAAAACCGGCCTTGCCGTTTCCCTTGCCATTGAGGATTTTCTGCCCTCCCTTGCCGGGAAGGTTCAGGTGAAGTGGCCGAACGATATCATGATCCGCTGCCCCGCCCAATTCGACGGGACAGCACCGGGGGCGGGGCCTGCCGGGGTTTTCCGCAAGGCCGCGGGTATTCTTGCCGAGGCCCGGGGTGGAACCGTTTTTGTCGGCGTGGGGATCAACGTAGCCCAGAAAAATTTTTCCGGTTTGCTGCGGAACAAGGCGGCAAGCCTTGCCCTGGCCGCGGATACCGCCCCCGGCCCCGAATCGCGCTTTATCCTTCTTGAAAAGATTCTCTTCCGGCTCTACGGGGAGCTTGAAGCGCCGCGGGCGGAAGGGGCGGAGTCTGACTCCTGGCGCGGCCGGCTTCTGGCGCGGCTCTACCGGAGGGGCGAAGTGGTTACCTTTGTCGAAGGCGCCGCCGGCTCGGGAAGGGAGCTTCGGGCCGCGCTTGCCGGCATAGGCCCGAAAGGGGAGCTTCTCCTCCGCGTTGACGGGGAAGCGGAGGCGCGGCCCTTTGTCACCGGCGAGCTTAGGGTGTATTAAAGCTTCGAAACGGACAAACCCGGATTAAGGCCCCCGGCTCAGGACCTGTTCCGGTGATCGGGACGCTGCTTCTGCATCTTCAGAAGCTCCCTGGTCTGCCGCAGGACATAGTCCTGAAAAGTTTCGTTTAATTTGCTGAAAACGCTTATCATCTGTTCCAGCCTGATGTTCGGCGGCGCTTCACTCCACATGCTACCCCTGCCGCTTGCGATCCATTCCCTGCTGGCGTTGTACTTTGTCGCCACAAGTTCAATAATGCGCTGGTTGATATTTTTTCTGCCCTGCTCGATTTCGTTGTAGTAACTTTGACTGATATAAATGCCTTCGGAAAAATCCTTTTGGGATAATTTCAGGAATTTGCGGATCGATTTCAGCCGGGAATTGATTGATGAAACCATTTCATCACTTTCATACCATAAAATCGGGATTAATACAATAATTTTTTGATTTTTTGTATTTTTCCGGAATCCCGCCCAAAACCCCGCGTTTCCGGCCCGGGAGCGTCTTTTTTCCGAATTTCATAAAGGCTTCTGTTGACTAATTCGAAAAACGATATATATAATTTCGATTAACGATAATTTGTTTTCATTTGAGCGGTCAAAATCATGGTACCCCCGGACTGCCGGATTTTGAACAGCCTCATTTCAAGGGTGGAACATGTTTCAGGAAGAAGACAACAAACTTGACGATTTTTATAATGATTTTATCAACCTGAACCCGGAAAACCAGGATTTTATTTTGCGTATTTCAAAGAAACTTTTGGCAGTTCAGATGTACCGGAATAAAAAATCCGGAAATCCGGACGAAGGAGAGGCCGATGACCGAAGATGATTATGATTCGGTGATAGAGCACTACAGCAATGCCATTCATCTGAATCCCGCCGATGCCGAAGCCTATTTTGATCGTGCCGAAATATACCTCAAAAGCGGGACGAGCAGCTGCAGCGCGGAGAAGCTGCGCCTTGCCTATGCCGACTTCAAAAAGGGCCTGGAACTCAACCCGGACTCGGAACGCGCCCAGCTTGTCAAATACATCCTGGGAGAATATTCCTGAGGTTCCGGCGGAAACGGGGGACGCGCGGTTCATCTTTCATTCGCGCGAAATGCCTCGTTTTAGAAGTTACCGGACGCGCCCTTGCCGCGCTTCTGTTCCTTTAGTACACTAAATCCATGTTGGATTACCGGTTTATCGCTGAAAATTTCGAGGCTGTAATGGCGAATGTCGCCGATCGTTTTATGAAGGCCGATGTCGAGGCCGTGGTCCGTCTTTACAACAGGCGGACGGAGCTTGCCGGCCGGCTCCAGTCCCTGCAGCAAAAGCGGAACGCCAACGCGGCCGCCATGAAATCCGGGCTTGAGCAGGAACAGCGGAATGTCCTTATCGGGGAGGGGAAGAAACTCAAGGAGGAGATCGCCTCCTGCGAGGCGGAGCTTGCCGAAACGGAAAAGAACCTTGAGGCGGAGGCCCTGCGCATTCCCAATATGGCGCATCCCGACGCGCCGGTGGGAAAGGAGGACAAGGACAACCTTGAGGTGAAGCGGGTAGGGGAGCCGGTGAAATTTGATTTTGAACCCGCCGATCACGTAAAGCTCGGCCAGGACCTTGACATCATTGATTTCGATTCGGCCACGAAGGTTTCGGGAACGAAATTTTACTATCTCAAGAACGAGGGGGTTTTCCTTGAGCTTGGCCTGGTGCGCTACGCCCTGGACATCCTTTCAAGGAAAGGTTTTACCCCCTTCATCACGCCCGATGTCGCCAGGGAGGGGATACTTGAAGGCATAGGCTTTAACCCGCGGGGAGAGGAGTCCAATGTCTACACCCTTGAGGGGGAAGACGCCTGCCTTGTGGGAACCGCGGAGATAACCCTGGGCGGCTACTACTCCGATACGGTGCTTCCCGGCGAAAAACTGCCCCTGAAAATGGCGGGGCTTTCCCACTGTTTCCGGCGCGAGGCCGGTGCCGCGGGACAGTTTTCCAGGGGCCTCTACCGGGTACACCAGTTTACCAAGCTGGAGATGTTTGTCCTCTGCGTTCCGGAAGAGTCGGACGGATTCCACGGGGAACTCCGTTCCATTGAGGAGGAAATTTTCGGGGGCCTCAATATCCCCTTCCGCGTGGTTGATACCTGTACCGGCGATCTCGGCGCGCCGGCCTACCGCAAGTGGGATCTTGAAGCCTGGATGCCGGGCCGCAACGGCGGCGAATGGGGGGAAGTTACCTCCACCTCCAACTGTACCGACTATCAGGCGCGCCGCCTGAACATCCGGTTCAAGGACAGGGACGGAAAGAACAGGTTCGTCCACATGCTCAACGGAACGGCCATCGCGGTCTCCCGGGGCATCATCGCCATCCTGGATAATGTCCAGCAGGCCGTCGGCTCGGTGCGCATACCCCGGGCGCTGGTTCCCTACTGCGGTTTTGACGTGATCCGGAAAAAATGATTCCCCTGCGCCGGGTTCCGTACGCCGAGAAGGGGGGCTTTGCCAACGCGAAGCTCTGCGATTTTCGGGGAAGGAACTATGTCCTTACCCCTCTTGCACGTAACAGGGAGGAAAACATCGCCTTTCTCAAAGACCTTATCCGCCGCATGGGATTCGGCCGCGTAAGTGAAGTTACGGCGGAGGAGCTGCGGACACCTTTGGACCACCACATAGTG
>JAISND010000098.1 GCA_031276615.1 Treponema sp.
GCGGGCGTACTGTTCTTTCACCACGGATATCTGCCGAAACGTTTATTTGCCTGCGGCCTCTTTTCCTGTGTCTTTCTTGTTCCCCTGTTTATAAAAGCATCATCGCTGGCGGCGCGCAAATTCGACAACAACAGAAACATGCCCTCCGCCGCGAGGGGAGCGCTGCCGGAAAACGTTGATTACATCATGACACTGGCAATCCTTTTGCTGCTTGCCGGCCTTGTAATTCCCGGATCGCTTGTTGCCTCTGCCGTGGAAGAATTTTCTTTTATTGAATCCCGGGCTTCGCCTTTTCCGTTTATCTTTCATACTCTGCTGCAGGCCGCGGGAATATTTTTGTTTTGGCCCCTTTGTGTTTATCTGCTTTTTCCGTACAGAACGCGGCGGGTGTTTTTGCTGCTCATGACCGTACTTTCTTTTGGGGCATTTTTCAATGTGTTTTTTGCCAATGAAAATTTTGGATTTCTTACCAATACGCTTGTTTTCTCCGAACCAAAATCCTTTGCCGCCGGCAGCATGGGCGCTTATCTTGTCAACCTGGCAATTCTCTCCGCTTCAACAGCGGTCATTCTCTGCCTCGCGCTGAAGAAAAAAAGGATGCTGCTGTTTTCATTCCGGGTTATTGTCCTCATGTCCCTTTTTTGTTATGGAATTCTGAATATCATGAAAATTCAGGATGGATATGCGGCGCTTCAGGATCAGCGGAAAGCTGATGATACCGGCCCCGGAATCGCCTGTTACACGCTGTCAAGAACCGGAAAAAACGTGCTGCTTGTGATGCTTGACGCGGCAGTCTCCGGTTATGTGCCTTACATCTTTGAAGAAAAGCCGGAGCTTGCGTCCGCTTTTCAGGATTTTACCTGGTATCCCAATTGTGTTTCCTTTGCCAATCATACCCTTGTGGGCGCGCCGCCGGTTTATGGCGGTTATGAATACACACCGGAGGAAATTAGCCGCCGCGATTCTGTTCCCCTTGCCGAAAAACACAAGGAAGCTTATCTGCTCCTGCCCCGCATTTTTTCGGAGGCCGGTTATTCGGTCACCGTAACCGATCCTCCCTTTGATAATTACCGGATGTCAAATTTAAGTATCTTCGCGGATTATCCCCAAATCCGCGCCATGAACGTTGCCGGAAAATATTCTTCTTACTGGATGGGTGCCCATCCGGACATACAGGTACAGGGGATAAATATCACCGGTTTGCTGCGCAATAATTTAATCCGTTTTTCGATCTTTAAGACAATGCCGCTTCCCGTAAGATCTTTCATCTATGATGACGGGGACTGGCTTACCACGGCGCATCTGCGCGGCAGGAACAGCCCGAAAGACCGGTTAACCGCCGCTATAATCAGCGACTATGCGTTTATGGATTTATTGCCGGAACTAACCACAATTACCGGGGCCGGGAATACCTATACCGCGATTTATTCCAGCCTTCCGCATGACACGGCTTTTTTACAGGCTCCCGATTATATTCCCTCGGACAATATTACCAATTACGGAAACGGGCGTCTGGCCGGTGACAGCCGCTATCATGTGAATATCGCCTCTTTCCTGCTGCTGGAAAAATTTTTCCGTTTTTTAAAAGACCAGGGCGCATACGATAATTCGCGGATTATTCTTGTTTCCGATCACGGCCGCGGTTACAGCGATTATGAAAACAACATAGAATTGCCTGATGGTTCATCTTTGCAGACCTACAACCCGCTGTTAATGGTGAAAGATTTTAACGATTCAGGACCCTTTGAAACCGATGATTCTTTCATGACCAATGCGGATACGATATTTTTTGCGCTTAAGGATATTGTGAAAGACCCGGTGAATCCGTTTACCGGGCAGCCGTTACGGACAAAAAAATCCGGCGGGGTCAATATCACAACTCTGGGCGCATTGAGCAGCTACCAGCATACCAAATACAGGTATAATATCGGCAAAGACCAGTGGCTGCATACCGGCGGCAATGTTTTCGACCCCGCAAACTGGAAAAAGGCGGGGCCGTAGGCTTTAGCCTTTGCCGGCCCCGCTCACGTTTTGTCAGGGCATCCGCCTTTCTGTTTCATCTCCTTCAGCCTGCCGGCAATCACTTCCCCCGCCGCGGCAAGGTCCTCCGCGGTAAAGGCAAATACGAAGTTGTCGTCAAAAAGCATCTGCGCCGAGGGGGGAAATTCGTCGTCCGCGCCCCAGAGTATAAGGCTGACAAAGAGGCCGTTGATGAATTCGAAACGGTAGCCCGCATCGCCCTGCTTCAGCGCCTCGGCGCGGAGGCTGGCGTTCCCCTCGATGAGACGCCTGAAGCCGGGAATGTCCTTGCCAAAGGCGGAGGCGCATCTCCTGAGGCAGCGGCCTTCAAAGTTCCGGTAATAGACGCTGCCCCAGGGAATCTCGTTATACGCAAGACGCCTGCCCCGGGCGGGAAAATACTTCCCTTCGCAGAGGTAACGGATAAAAAGAATTTTCTCGTAAGGGGATTCCACCGCTTTGCCCGAAGGATCGATCAGGCTGAATTCGGGAAAGAGTACCCGGTGTTCGCTGCCGAGGATTCTGAGGCTGAAGGCACCCCGGTCAAAGGAAAGGCCGCAGCGCGGCGCCGTCTCCCGGGGGTCAAGGTTCCGGTAAATCCGCAGGTAATGCTCAAAGGGAACGCGGGTCTGCTGGTCCCGGTCATAGTTTTCAGGGACGATTTTGCCGGTCATCATTTGCCTGTCACTCAACGCTCTCAAAGAGGGCGCCGTTGGTGTGGGGCAGGAAACAGGCGGCCACAAATTCGTCCATGTAGCCCGGATGGGATGAAAGCTCCAGGTAGGTCATACCCCGGCCAATTTCGGTGACCATCTCCCCTGCCCTGCGGGCGGTGAGCATGGCAAAGGCGCCGTGCATGGAAGAATTTCCGATGTAATGGTACCTTTTGGCGGGAAGGTTCGGCAGCATGCCGATGCGTATGGCCTGACGCATATTTATTCCGCCGCCTATGCCGCCGGCGACATAGACGTTTTCAATCGCGTCCACCGGAAGATCCAGCACCGCCAGCATGGTTCTGACGGCGGAAAAGATCGCCCCCTTGGCGCGGATAAAGTTATCGATGTCCGGCTCGGAAAGCGCCACATCCCTGCCGCCGGCGGTATCTTTGGCAAAGGCAAGCACATAGCTCGCGATGCCCCACTCGTCCCGGCGTATCCGCTTTCCCTCCTTGATGAATTTCCCCCTGGCGTTGATAATGCCGCAGCGGAAAAGCTCTCCGACAAGATCGATGAGGCCCGAGCCGCATATCCCCAGGGGCTTTTGATCCACCGAGCCGACGACCATGATCGCGGGTTCCATCGTGTCCCTGTTCACATGGCAGGCTTCAATGGCGCCGTCGGTGGCGCGCATGCCGCAGCTGATGTCGCCGCCCTCAAAGGCCGGCCCCGCGGAACAGGCGCAGCTCATGAGGTATTCGGAACTGCCCAGGGCCAGCTCGCCGTTGGTGCCGAGGTCTATAAAGAGGGAAAGGGATTCCCTTTTGAAAAGCATGGAAGAAAAGACGCCCGCGGTTATGTCGCCGCCCACATAGCTCCCTATGGCCGGCGCGACAAGCACCTCCGCGTCGGGGTGCACGCCAAGGTTAAGGTCGGCGCTTTTGAGGGGGCCGCTTTCAAAAAAGGCGGGAACGTAGGGTTCAAGCCGGAGGTACTCCGGGTTTATCCCCATAAAGAGATGGGTCATGGTGGTGTTCCCCGCCACCGCGACGCGGTAAATATTTTCAGGTTCAAGACCCGCGGTTTTGCTCATATCCCGGATAAGAGGCGCCACGCATTCCTCGGTAACCGCGGAGCGGAGCCGCTCAAGCCCGCCGGGCCGCGCGCTCTCGATGATTCGGCTGATTACATCCGCGCCGTAACGGATCTGGCCGTTCCCGGCGGAACCCATGGTGAGAATTTCGCCGCTGGAAAGATCAACCATGAGGGCGGAAACCGTGGTGGTACCGATGTCTATGGCCATACCGGCGATAAGGGGGGGCGGACTGCTGTTGCCGGGAAATACGTCCATGATGGTTATGCCCGATTTGGTTCCCGTCTCCCTGCGGACTACGCAGATGATTGAAAAGTCCACGGCCCGCAGCGCCGCCGGCAGCCGGCGCAGGGCATGGAGGCTGAAACCGATGTCCCCTTCTTTCAGGCCGGTTTGGGCGGACATCTTTCTGAAAAGCCGCTCCCGGTCGGCGATGGTATCCCCGCCGCCGGGCGGGTCAAGCTCTACCGTGATAAGCTCAAGGCCGGAATCTTTTTCAAGACCCATCGCCCTGAGTTCTTTCTGCAGGGAACGGAAAATATTCCGCTCCCGGACAACTCCCTTGCCGCTGACCTTGATGCGATCCTGGTAGGCCAGGGCCATGCCCGAAACCTGAACCGCGATGTCCGAAATCACGATGCTGGTGCAGGCAAGCCGGTAGCCCTCGGCGAATTCCCCGGGACCGATGTGCCGTCCCGGTTCGCTTTTGACGGTACCCGCCAGCAGCCTGACCCGGCACTTGCCGCAGGTTCCGTTGCCCGCGCAGGGCGCGTCCAGGGCAAGGTTGGCCCTTTTCGCGGCGTCTAACAGGGACTCGCCAAAAAAGGCGAAGATGCTGACATCTTCGCCTCCTTCTACCCTGAAGAGTACGTTACATTTTTTTTCTTCCATACCAAATTATCCGGAAGGAACAGCCGCCGCGGACCAAAGTCCACAGACGCCGCGGACCGTTTGATCCAGGTAAACGCACATGGACCAAAGTCCGTTTCAGGCCGCGGATTCGTCCGGAAACCCGGGGCTTCCGGGCAAATCTGTTCCCCCCTGGTTCCTACATGATGGTTTCCATCGCAAAAGCGGGATGATTCTTTTCCTTGAGGAAGGCAACCACCGCTTCGGCGTCCGTGGCTATGGTCTCGTCGCAAATCATATCCGTGAAATTGTCAATGCCGTAAAGATCCTTCGCGGTTTTGTTCAGTTTCATCGTCACGTCGGCCTTAAGCTCCTTGGGCATCCAGACAATTCTGCCGATACCGCCCTCGGCATGGACAAATTTCTTTGAAGTGATAAAGTGCCGCCCGTGCCCCATGAAACCGGGGGTCTGCACGCCGCCGCCGGTCATGGAGGCAAGCTCGCCAAAGGTCATGCCCGTGGGGGTTATCCCCTTGTATTCCCGGTTGACCACCACCACGCCGTTTGCCTCGGGCAGGATGCCGCAGATACACTCAAAGCAGCCGCAGCTTGTCATGGGGTCCTCCATGATCGAATAGAGGGTGACGCTGTTCACCGAGCCGTGGGTGGCGGCATCCACCGCCCTGTTCACCGATTCGTAGACGCCCTTCTTTTCATCCCTGACGCCTTCCTTGATGATGGGCTGGCAGGGGCCGGTATCGGTCAGCTCCTTGGTGGCGCTGGCGTCCAGCCAGGAAACGGCGCCGCAGAGGCCCAGCCGCTCCGGGGTGATGACGCAGCAGTGCGCCGGGGCAAAGGACTGGCAGAGTATGCAGGTGTAGAAACGGTCGACGCTTTCATCGGTCATGGAAGCAAGCCGCGAATCCCTGGCTTCGTATTTGGGCATGCCTTCCTTTTCGAGAATTTCTTTGACCTTCTTTTCATCGGTGACAAGGCTCACCTGGCACTTGTCCACCACCGCGCCGAATTCGTCCATCAGCATGGCGTAGATCACCTCGCCCAGATGCCTGAGGCTGAGTCCCTTTGACAGGGCGTCTTTGCCTATCCGCACCCGGAAAAGATTCCGCTGGCCCGTGTGCATAACGCCTTCCATGTAGTTGAACCAGTGGTGTATCTTTCGCTCGATAACCGGCTCAAAATCAACGCGCATCCTGGCGCCGGCCACTTCAACGTAGGTTGCCAGCGCCATGTTAAGCGGAGACGAGGGGCCTATGTCGCCGCCGATTACCGTGATCCTGTGATCCTCAATCGCGGAGGCGTCCTTCATCACCACAAGTTCGCAGGTGGGGTTTTTGTCGGAGCTGAATTCAACGGCCATGTCGTTCTTGCGGATAATTTCACCCTCAAAGGCCGAAGCAAAGGCCACGGGGATGGGAAGTTCCTTTACCTTTATCTTGATGTTTCGCAGTTCAAGGGATTTTTTTACGGTCTGATCGTAATCGCCGGCATATTCAAGCGCGCCGGGAATGGCGACGGCATTCACCACGTCCCAATCGCTGATCACCGGGAAACCCAGGGCAATGGCGCCCGCGCCGGCCGCGACGATTACCTCGTTCAGGGGGCCGAAGGTATTGACAAAGGCGGGAACCCTTTCCTTGGTATACTTGAGGAGTCCGGGAAGATCCCCCTCTTTGATGTTTCCGAAGATCAGCGCCGCCCGGATGGCAACGGTGACGACATGGATGACCGCGGTTACATCGTAACCCAGGGGCACCACGCGGAATTCAAGGCCCATCTTGACGCCCTGCGCCAGGGCCTGATCGATGACCTTGCCGACAAGGAAGCTCAGGATGCCCTTGCTCTGGTAATCCTTGACCACCCTGGCAAGCGCCGCGGGATCCGCCGCTTCTCCGAGAACCACCGCCACGCCGGGAATGTCGCCGGTGACAAGGGGTACGCCGAGGGAACGGATGATCGGGTCGGGCACAAAGCCGATGCCGGGGCCGTCCCCGTAGGGGCTGCCTTCGATGAATTTCAGGCCCTCAAGAATTTCGGCGCCCACCGCGGTGGCAAGGCCGGCGTTCAGGGCGTCGCCGAGTTCGTCCCTGTTGGTGATGAGGCTCTTGAGCACGCCGACACAGGCGGGAAGAGTCTCCAGCTTTTCAACCTTCACGCCGGTTGCGCTGAAAATAGCCGGGAAAAAGTAGGCCGTGTCGGGAAAGGCGATTTTCCTGCCGGCGCCGTATTTTTTAATCGCGTCGTTGACCGCCCCTTCCGTAAGACCGGCTACAGCATTTGCGCCCTTGTAAATAAGATCCGTTAAAGCGCCCATATCTTCCTCCTTACAATTCCAGTGTCTGTATAATTTTTCCCAGCGCCTGCCGCACCGGGGAATCCATCGGAAGCTGGACAAGCGGAGTTCCCCCGGAATCGTACTCGAAAACTCCGTCGTCCTGGGGGAGCACGCCGAGCAGATCGAGATGCTGAAGCTCAATCTCCTCTTTTGTGCCATCGTTAAGCGTTCCGCCCGGGGCGCGGTTCACGATAAGCCCCACCTTTTTTACCTGGAGACCCAGTTCCCCGATCATTTCCGCTATCCTGCCGGCGGCCTGAATGCCCCGGCGGGAACAGTCGCTGACCAGCAGGATAAGATCCACCGGGGGAAGAATTCCGCGGCTGATGTGCTCAAGCCCCGCTTCGTTGTCTACTATCAGATAATTGTAGTTCCGGTAGAATTTCCTGAGCTGTTCCCTGAGCACGTCGTTGACATAGCAGTAGCAGCCCTTGCCCTGGGTTCTGCCCATTACCAGCATGTCGTAGTTGTCCTCTTCGACCAGGGCGGAACCGAAACGGAAGTCCATGTACTCCTGCTTGGACATATTCGGCGGTATGGGGTTTTTTTCCTCCAGCTCGGCCCGGGCAATCTCCTCGCGGATGTCCCCCAGGGTAAGGGGCCGTTCCACCCCCAGCACTTCGTTAAGGTTCGAATTGGCGTCGGCGTCTACCGCCAGTATCGGCCCCTTCCCGGATTTAACCAGGTGATCCAAAAACAGGCCGCAGACGGTGGTTTTCCCCGTTCCGCCTTTTCCGGCCATCGCAATACTGCACGTCATGTTCTGATCCTAAACCCCCTCTTTACTTCCCGTCAAGCCACAAGTTTGAAAACCGCTTCCGCTCAGGCGTTACGGCCCAAAACCACGCGCAGGGCGTTAAAGCGGCCCGTCTGCCGCTTGCCGAAGCCGTATCCGGTACGGAGGCTTTCCATCCGGGGCATTTCCTTGACACCCCGCGCGCCCAGTCCCTTCAGGATGCCCAGGCCCGAGGGGGTAACCAGTTCGGTATCCACTTCTTCGCTTACAAGCTCAAGTCCGCTCCCCTTGAGAAGCTCCCTGACGGCCGGCACGGGCACCGGGATGCGGCCGTGATCGCAGTCGATAAAGCCCTTTCCGTCATGCAGGGGGGAACAGAGGATTTCCATGCCGCCCCCGGCCTTCAGCCGGTCAACGCAGACTGCCGTTCCCACGATGTCGATAATCGAATCGGCCCGGCCCAGTTCGTGAAACACGACCGCTTCGGGCCGTACCCCGTGAACCGCGGCCTCGGCCCCGGCTATGACGGCAAAAATGTTCAGGGCGATATCCCCGGCCTCTCCGCAAAGACCGCTTTTTTCGATCATCTCCCGGATGCTCCGGTAACTGCGATGCCCCCCGTGGTGACGCAAATGTCCGTGGGTATGGGGATGTTCCCCTGTCCAGCCGGTCCCGTCCGGCCCCTCCACGCGCAGGTCAATGCCGCCGATGCCGTCCCGTTCCCCCCTTTCCGGCCGCAGCCGGCAGGGCGGCATATCCAGCTTCCGCAGCTCCGCTTCCAGGAACCCAATATCCGCGCCCAGATCGATAAGGGCGCCCAGGATCATATCTCCGCATACCCCGGCGGAACAGTCGATGTAGAGCGTTTGTTTCACAACAGATCCCCAGCCTTTTATGATAAATGAGTTTCCGCTAATTGCAATCCGGCAAATGGTAGGAAACGTACGGGAGGCCTTCCTGCATTTTGTAGAATTTGTTTCCGGTTAAAGCAAAAGGGCAGCGCGGTATCCGAAATGCTTCATTAAATGTAACCGAAGGTATCTTGACATTTTTCCCGTTTTCGATTGAAATAGTTTCTCAAATATTGTATAATTTGCTTCGAATCAGTTCGTACTTGGGAGGGGAAAAACTGAAATTGTTTTTAGGCGTCCGAGTATTGGCCCTTGCCGCTTTGACAGCCGCGGGCCTTTCCCTGAACATACCTCAACTGTCCGCGCAGCAGGCGCCAGGATCCGGCGCGGAAGGGGATATTTCCGTTTCCGGGGAGCTTTCCGATCCGATAGAGTCCGCCGAGCGCTCCCTTGTTTTTGGCGATGCCGGAACCGGGAACATTCCGGCGCCTGTTTCCTCAATATCGCTCATTTTAAGAATGGTCCTCGTCCTCGCCCTTGTCGCCGCCGCCGTGTACGGCGTTATTTTTTTCATCAAGCGGGCATCCCGGAGGAGCGACGTGAAAGACCCCTTCCTCAAAGTTCTGGCGGGTGCCCACCTGGGTTTTAACCGTTACGTGCATGTGGTGGCGGTCGGATCCAGAGCCTGGCTTGTGGGCGCGGCCGAAGGCGGCGTCAGTCTTGTTGCCGAGATCGACGACAAGGATATCCTTAACGCCATGTTCCTTGATGATTCCAGAAAGAGCGCCGAAAGGGGAACGGGCCCCCTGCCGGATTTCAGTGCCCTGATCCGCCGCCTGGGAATACCGGCGGACAATTCCGCGCCGGACGCGGAATCCGTCCGCAGACGCCGCGACAGGATTAAGGGGCTTTAGATGAAAGGCGTCGCCGCGGGAATTCGCGGGGTTTTGATCCCCTGCCTGCTCTCCGTGTCCGGCCTTTTCGCGCTTCCCCGCGCGGAGGCCCAGGCCGCGGAGGCGCAGCCCTTCCCCGGTCTGTCGGTACAGGGAACCATGAACATGCCCACGCCGCCTCCCGCGCCGCTTGTTCCCTTTATCGACGTTACCGTCCGCAATCCGACCACGGGCCGGGAAGTAGCCTTTTCCCTCCAGCTTCTCCTCCTCCTTACGGTACTTTCCCTTGCGCCCAGCATCATCATACTTACGACCAGCTTTCTCAGAATTTCCATAGTGCTGGATTTTGTCAAACGGGCGCTTTCTCTCCAGCAGGTTCCTCCCAACCAGGTTATTCTGGGCATTTCCCTTTTTATGACCGTGTTCATCATGTGGCCCACCTTCAACGCGATCTACGTCAATTCCGTCAGGCCCCTTGCCGGGGGTGAGCTTTCCGTGGAGGAGGCCTACCGTGAGGCGGAAGCGCCCCTGAGGCTCTTTATGTACAGCCAGATGCGTTCCCGGCCCGAGAACATCAGGCTTTTCATGGCCATGCGGGGCCTTGACCGTCCGGACACCCTGGCCGATGTGCCGACCTACGTGCTTGTCCCGGCCTTCATTCTCAACGAGCTTACCGTTGCCTTCAAAATAGGGATCCTGCTTTTTATTCCCTTTATTGTCATCGACATGGTGGTGGCAAGCGCCCTCATGTCGATGGGTATGATCATGCTGCCCCCGGTGATGATATCCATGCCCTTCAAACTTATTCTTTTTATTCTGGTTGACGGATGGGGGCTTCTGACGGATCAGCTGGTCCGTTCGTTTGTGTGAGGATTCCCGTGAGTATCGGCGAGGTGACGATGCTGCTCCGGCAGGGAATATTGGAGGTGCTCCTTCTTGCCGCGCCCCTTCTGCTTTCCGCGCTTGTCGTGGGGCTTGTGGTGGCGATTTTACAGGCGACCACCACCATACAGGAGCAGACCCTTACCTTTGTGCCCAAGATGCTTGCGATTCTTCTGGTCCTGGCCCTGCTGGGAGGCTGGATGTTCAGTTCCCTGGGGGAGTATACCACGGAGCTTTTCAGGAGAATTCCCGACATGGCGCGTTAGGAGCCTTTTGAGGGTTTTGCGCGAAGCGCGGCAAAACCCTGGCCGCGGACTGCCGGGAAGCGGGATGCCGGTTTTGGCGCCCGCGAAAATTGGTTTGGACAGGGAGTTTTTGATTGATCGAGTCCGGCGTTCTTGATGACATTCTCCGTTACGGGCCTGCGTTCCTGCTTGTCGCGGCCAGGGCCCTGGCCATGATCGAGACAGCCCCGCTCCTTTCCTCGGACGCGATCCCCCAGGCCGCGAAGCTGTCTCTGGCGGGCTTTGCCGCCTTCGCGGTCTTCCCCACCGCGGGGGACTGGTACACCGGCGCGGGCGGGGCCGCTCTTTCCGCCGGCATCGCGGACGGCGCCTTTGCCGGAACCGGCCTTGAGCCTTTCGGCCTCGGTTTTCTGCTTCTCCTTGCCGGCGAGGCGATTATCGGGCTTATCACCGGTTTTTTCCTCACCATCATTTTTTCCGCCTTTTCCACCGCCGGCCAGTTCTTTTCCCTTCAGATGGGTTTCGGCGCTTCCGAAACCTTCGATCCCCTGTCCCAGATTGAAAACCCCCTCCTCGGCCAGTACCTTAACCTTGTAGCCATGCTGGTTTTCCTTTCCGTGGGCGGCTTTCGGGAACTTTTTCTCGGCGGTTTTTGGCGTTCCGTCCAGACCCTCAACATTGTCGCCCTGGTAACGGGAAGGGAAACGGTAATCGGCATGATCGGCGCCGGCCTTTCCCGGCTTTTTCTGGACGCGATTGTCATTTCCATGCCCATACTGGGAACCCTCTTTCTTACCTCCCTGGCGACGGGGCTTGTTTCCAAAGCGGCGCCCCAGATCAACATACTTTCGGAGGGCTTCCCCATTTCCATTACCGTGGCCTTTCTGCTTATTTTCGCGGCCCTTCCCTTTATGACAGAGGCCTTTGCCCGCGTGGTGAATTCCGGTTTTGACAGCATCGAGAGCCTCTACACGCGGATTGGCGTCCAGATAACGGGGGTTCCCTGATGCGCGGCGAAAAAAAGCCGGAACGGAACGGAGACGGATTCGCCGTGAACCGGGACGGGATTCTTTTTGCGTATAACGGTGAAGCGCCGTTCCCCGTCCCGCGCGGCCGCTTTCCCCTTTCTTCTTCCCCCGCGGCGGCGGCCATTCACCTCCAGTGGTTTGCCGACGACGACGCGGAAGCCCAGGGCCGTACCGAAGAACCCACGGAGCACAAACTCCGGCGCCTGCGCGAAGAAGGCCAGGTTGTCAAGAGTCAGGAACTGGTAAGCGCGCTGGGGCTTTTCCTCCCCGCGCTGGCCCTGATCTTCCTTGCGCCTTCCATGCTGCGAACCTGCGTGGAGATGCTGCGTTTCTTTTTGCTGCGCGCGGTGGAGCTTGACCCCGTCAAAGACGGCATCGTGGCGGAGGCCTTTTTCCGCTACCTCGCGCGGCTCGCGCTGCCCATTCTCGGCGTGGCGGTGTTCTCGGCGCTTTTCTCCAACCTGGTGCAGACCGGCTTCCTGTTTACCACCAGGCCGCTGGTTCCGGACTTTTCGAAGATTCTCCCCAGGGTGGGACAGTTTTTCCGGCGGACCCTCTTTTCGGTTGACGGTCTTTTCAATTTTTTCAAATCCATTGCCAAGATGGTGATTATCGGAGCGACGGCCTTTTTCCTTATCCGCGCGGACATCGAAAAACTCATCAACCTCCAGAAGGCGGACCTCTGGACGGGTTTTGCCGCCGTTTCTTCCCTCACGATACGGATGCTTGTCATTTCGGCGCTGCTCATGCTGATCATTTCCATTCCGGATTACATGTTTCAGCGCTGGCGTTTCAGGGAACGGAACCGGATGTCCCGGCAGGAAATGAAAGAAGAACTCAGGATGTACGAGGCGGATCCGCTCGTACAGTCCCGGATACGAAGCCGTTTCAGGGATCTTTTAAGGCAGAATATCGCCGCCGCGGTTCCCCGGGCCGACGTGGTTATTACCAACCCGACCCATTTCGCGGTGGCCCTTGAATATCATCAGGAAAGGATGCGCGCCCCCATGGTAAGCGCCAAGGGTGCCGATGAAATGGCCGCGAGGATTCGTCAAATCGCGGAGGAAAACGACGTGCCCATCGTGGAGAACAGGCCCCTGGCCAGGGGTCTCTACGATACAACCGATGTGGGGGATATTATCCCCGACTCCTATTTCAATGTCGTGGCGGCGATACTCAGAAAGGTCTGGGACATCAGCGAGGCCAGGCGAAAGACGGAAGGCATGAGGGCATGAGGAAACGCGGCTTTAAGGAGGAATTGTCATGGCTGACGCGTTACGTGTAAACGGAGCCGAAGCGGCGTCAAAAAATCCGCTGGCGAAGATAGGGGATTACTATATCCCGATAGTGGTGATAGTGATAGTGGTCATGCTCGTGGTGCCTCTTCCGACCGTACTGCTGGACGCGTGCATGGCCCTGAATCTGATCTTCTCCCTTCTGATTCTGCTTAACGTGCTTTACATCCGCCGTCCCACGGATTTCAGCCTTTTCCCGACGGTGCTTCTGGTGAGTACCATTTTCGGCCTTGCCCTGAACGTATCCTCCACGCGGCTTATCCTGAGAGACGGGGCGCGCTTCGACGGCCGGATGATCCGGGCCTTCTCCAGCTTTGTGGTCGGCTCCGGCGGAAGCGAGGGCATTGTCATCGGCTTTATCATCTTTATCGTTATTATCGCGGTTCAGGTGGTGGTCATCACCAAGGGCGCCACCAGGGTTTCCGAAGTGGCGGCGCGCTTCAGCCTGGACAGCATGCAGGTAAAGATGATGTCCATAGAGACCGAGTACAGCTCCGGCTCCATTACCGAGGAAGAAGCCAGGGCGAGAAAAGAGCAGGTGCAGATGGAATCGGATTTTTACGGTTCCATGGACGGAGCGAGTAAATTCATCTCCGGCAACGTCAAGGTGGGAATTTTCATAACCGTTGTGAATGTGCTTGGGGGCATTATCATCGGGGCGGCGCTGCACGGGGAACCCCTGAGTTCGGCGGTGAGCAATTACATCAGCCTCTCCGTCGGCGACGGGCTTCTCTCCCAGTTTCCGGCCCTGCTCATTTCGACCGGCATGGGCATCGTGGTTACCAGGGCGGCGGCCGCGGGCAATCTTTCCGATCAGGTAAAGGAACAGTTTAACCGGGACGCCCGCATCTACTGGATCTGCGCCGCCGTGCTTGTCGGTTTTGCCCTTCTGCCCGGCTTTCCCTGGCATGTGCTCCTCCCCCTGGCCTTCCTCATCGGCCTGTACGCCTACCGGCTTGGCCGCAGGCAGAGCAGGGCGGCAAGTTTCAAAGAGATGGCGGCAAAATCCGGGGAAGGGAAAAAGATCAGGGAAGAGAGCGCGGAAATGTCCCCGGTGGTTCCCCTGGACGCCCTTTCCCTGGAACTGGGCTACGGCCTTATTCCCCTGGTTGACAATGAAAAGGGCGCCGAACTTCTGGAGCGGGTACAGGGCGTCAGGCGGCAGTCCGCCCTTGATCTCGGCCTCGTTATACCAAAGGTGCGGATCATCGACAACATGCTGCTTGAACCCTCCGAATATTGCTTCAAGATCAAGGGCGTCGACGCGGGCAGGGGGAAGATACGCATGGGTTATTTTCTCTGCATCAATCCGGGAACCGCCGCGGGAGAACTGCCGGGCGAAAAGACCGTGGATCCGGCCTTCGGCCTGCCCAGCGTCTGGATAAGCGAGGACCGGCGGGACGAGGCGGAGCGCGCCGGCTATACCGTGGTGGATCCCCCCTCGATTATCGCCACCCACCTCACCGAAATAATAAGACGCCACGCCGCCGACATTCTGGGGCTTCAGGACACCCAGGCCATCCTCGACACCCTCCGCAGGGAATATCCCGCCGTGGTTGACGAGGCGCTCCGGGAAGGCAAGGGGCTGCGGGTGGTTGAGGTACAGAAGATCCTTCAGGGCCTGCTCAGGGAAAAAGTTTCCATCAGGAACATGGTTTCCATTCTTGAATCCATCGCCGATTACGCGCCGGTTTCCAGGAATATCTGGTTCCTTACCGAAAAGGCCAGGCAGGCCCTGGGGAGCCAGATTTGCCACCAGTACGCCGACGAGGACCGCAGGCTGCGGGTGCTGACCATCGACCCCGGTCTTGAACAGCAGATCATCGACAGCAAGTACGAAACTCCCTCGGGCGTTGTTTCCGCCATGGATCCTTCGAAGCATTACGCCTGGATAAAGGCGCTTGACAGGGCCGCAAGCGCCGTCAGGGGAAAGGGCTGGCTGCCCGTCGTGCTCTGTTCGGAACAGGCGCGTTACCTGGTAAAAAATTCCACCGACCGGGAAATGCCGGATCTGGTGGTTATTTCCGTCCCCGAGATCGCCCCGGGCATTATTCCGGAAGCGGTGGGGGTAATCCGGCTGGAAGAACAGGCTGTCGCCTGAGGCTGTTTCAAAACCGGAGTTTTGAAACAGCCCCGCTTGCGTGGAGAAAAAAATGGAGTGTTTTGTAGAACAGGGAACCAGTTACCGTGACTGCCTCAGCAAAATTGTTGCCAAATACGGAACCCGCGTTACCATTATGCGCCAGCGGAACATCAGGCTGGGCGGTATTTTCGGCGGCCTCTTTTCACGGGAAGGGGTGGAGCTTGAATTCTACATTCCTCCGGTTTTGAACAGGAACACCGTGCCTTACCAGGCCGCCCACGGCGGGGGCGCTCCGGGGCTTTCCCCGCAGCTCTCCGGCCCCTACGGCGGCGCCGCGCCCCTTGATTTTGAGGAAGAGAAGCGGAAGCTCCTCGCGGCCGCCGGCAAGGACAGCACCCAGCAGGTTATTCTCAATGAAGTGCGGGAGATAAAGGAAAAACTTGAAGCGGGAAGCGCGGCCAAAAACGGGGAACACCCGAATCTTTCCCGGATAAGGGAAATTCTCAAAACGAACGATTTTTCCGGTTCCTATATCGACGGCATCATTGACAGGGCCCGCGGGGAACTGCCCCTGGACACGCTTGAAAATTTCGATGCCCTGGAAGAAAAGACCCTGGAATGGATAGGTGAAAGCGTCAGGATCTACGGCGGCCGGGCGCCCCGAAGCGGCCGCGTGCTGGCGCTTGTCGGCCCCACCGGCGTCGGAAAGACCACAACCATCGCCAAACTTGCCGCCGTCTTCGGCTACAAAAGAACCCCCCCCCTGTCGGTGCGGATGATAACCATCGACGCCTTCCGAATCGGCGCCAGAGCCCAGATTGAAGCCTACGGAGACATTATGGGTTTCCCCGTTTCCTGGGTCGACAGCCACCGGGATCTGAAAAAAGAAATAGCCCTCTATTCGGAAGAGACCGATATTATTCTGGTGGATACCATCGGCAAGAGTCCGAAGGACGCGAAAAAACTCGGTGAAATGAAGGAGATTCTCGACGCCTGCGGCCCCCGCGCGGAGGTTCACCTTGTCCTTTCGGCGGGCACCAAAACCAGCGACCTTGGCGAGATTTTGCGGCAGTTTGAGCCCTTCAATTACCGTTCGGTGGTACTTACCAAGCTGGATGAAACAAACCATATTGGTAATGTGATAAGCATTCTGTCGGAAAAGGGGAAGGCCCTGTCCTACGTCACCGACGGACAGAAAGTTCCCGATGACATAAAAAAGGCGTCGGTGATTCAGTTTCTTGTCAATCTGGATGACTTTAAGGTGAACCGGGAAAAGATGGAAGAACGGTTCCCCCTTGACGAAGATGACGAGTTTCAGTGGGGGTAACAATGGAAGACCAGGCGGACAAACTGCGGGAAATGGTAAGACAAACAAACGCTTCCTCCCTTGACGCGGCCTCCGGCGTGAAAACGCGGGAAGCCCCGCCCGAAAAAAATTCGCGGAATCAAAGCGGCGAAAAAAAAACAAGGATCATCACCGTCACTTCCGGCAAGGGCGGAGTGGGAAAGACCAACCTTTCGGTAAACATGGCCCTTGCCTTCGCCCGGCTCGGGAAGAAAGTGGTGGTCATGGACGCCGATCTGGGGCTTGCCAATGTCAACGTTATGCTCAACATGATCCCCAAGTACAACCTCTACCATGTGATCAAAAAGCAGAAAACCATCCGCGATATTCTGGTGGAAACCGAATACGGCATTTCCATAGTGGCCGGCGCTTCGGGCTTTTCCCAGATTGCGAATATGAACGAGGAAGAGCGGCAAAATTTCATCAATGAACTGGATACCCTTTCCAGCGCGGATATTATCATCATAGACACCAGCGCCGGCGTGTCCAGCAACGTTCTTGATTTTATCGCCGCGGCCGACGACGCGGTGATCATCACGACGCCGGAACCGACGGCCATTACCGACGCCTACGGCATCATCAAGATTATCGCCACCGAATACGAAACCCTTAACATGGGACTCAAGCTCGTGGTCAACAGGGCAAAGAGCGTCGCGGAAGCGAAAAAAGTCGCGGATCGGATGATAAACATCGCCGGCCAGTTTCTCAACCTCAAGGTTGATTATCTTGGCTTTATCTACGATGATTCTGTTGTTTCCCAGGCCGTGCTCAGGCAGAAGCCCTTTATGGTCATAGACCCCAGATGCAGGGCGAGCCTCTGCGTACAGCATCTGGTGGAGCGGATGGACAGGAGCAGGATCAGGGAAACGGGCGGTTTCGGGGCCATGCTGAAAAAATTTTTCGGGCGGGCCTGAGCTGAAAGACGGGGAGCCTGAGGAGGGGATTTGTTTTTGAATCTAAAGTGGAGCGCCATTGCGGGCTGCGCGGGACTGGTTCTTTCCCTCCTCGTGGGTGTGGCAAGCGGGGCCGGTTTCCCCTGGCTTCTCTTCAGGGCATTGATCTTCGGCGCCTTTTTCTTTGTTTTCGGAAGCGGCGCCTGGGTTTTAATCAACAACTTCGTTCCGGAACTGCTTTTTCCGGAAAGCCCCGAAGAGGCTCAGATGGGAATTGATGATTCTCCCCCAAGCCCCGGCTCAAGGGTGAATATAACCCTGGACGACAGCCAGGCTCCGGCCGGGGTTTCGGCCCTGCCGGAGATGTTCCGTACTTCCGGGGACGGGGATGAGGTCGGGGACATCGCGGAACTTTTCTCCGCCGCGGTGCGGCCCGGGGCAGGGCAGGGCGCGGATCCGGGCAGCCCCCCCGCCTTTTCCTCCGGTATAGACCAGAGAAGCGGAGATGGTTATAATAAAAATATGGGAGTCGCCCCTTCTGATGAAGGGGCCGGAAATTCGTTTTCCGCGGAGGCTTACGCCGCCGGAAGAGGCGATCCCGGGAACGGCGAAATGTCCGGAATCCGGGAGGAATCCGCCGGAGGCCTGCCCGATCTCGAGGCGGTGGCGGGATCTTTTTTTAACCCGGCCGGGGCAGGAGAGGACAATACGGGATCAGGCGGGGAATTGACCGGTATTTCCCCCCTCCCGAAGGAAAAGCCCAAGCCGGTACGGGGAACGGGTGGCAAAGCGCAGCCCTTGAAGGGGGATTTCAACCCCCAGGATCTGGCCGCCGGTATTCGGACGGTATTGAACAAAGATTAGACAAGGATGGGGTATGGGGAATAGTTTCCCGGAAGAAAAATCGGAAGAGGAACTCTGGCTGCTTTACCGCAAGAACGGGGATCCCAAAATC
>JAISND010000108.1 GCA_031276615.1 Treponema sp.
GGCGAGGGCAATTACCGGTTCCGCTGCTCCCGGGGATTCCACACCAGTCTCAACGAAAGTCTTGCGAGTGTGGAAAGTCTCATCGACGAGCTGGGGGAAGAGGTCGATCCGGATCTCAAGCACATCGTCAACCAGTGCTACCGCCGGCTTTCGGATCTGCTTGGCTAGGAGCCTGTTCCGGCAAAAACAGGCGCCAAATGTTTGCGGGTCAAGTCTTGCCCCGGCGCGCGGACGGGGATTCCAGTTCCCCGAACGATTCCAGCAGGAAGGAATTGAGCAGAAGGAGTCCCTCGCGATTCAGGGCCGTCCTGCCTTTCTCCGCAAGGCCCCGGCCCCGCCAGCGCGCAAGGGTTTGAGGTATCGCGTCCTCAACCGTTACGGCGAAGCGC
Organism: Treponema sp.; assembly: GCA_031276615.1. Lineage (GTDB taxonomy): Bacteria > Spirochaetota > Spirochaetia > Treponematales > Breznakiellaceae > JAISAK01. The sequence goes on from JAISND010000108.1 coordinate 390, forward strand.
CTCTCAAAGAGCGCCGGATCGGGCCCCCCGGTGTACCGGAAGCCCATGAGGAGGCTCTCTTTCATCAGGGTTTCGGGTTCAAGGGTTTCTTCCCCGAGGGGCGGCGGCGCGTCAGCCGGCCTGTCGATCCAGGCGTCCAGGCCGGGGTTTACCGTATAACGGCGGCCCCTGCCGCTTCCGTCGTCGATGATCGTCCCTGACGCGGCCGGCCCCAGGCCCAGCCAGTTTTCCATGCGCCAGTAGCGGATGTTGTGGGCGCTCCGTTTTCCCGGCAGGGAAAAACTGGAAACCTCGTACTGCCCGTAGCCCGCCTTTTCAAGAAAATCGCGTCCCGCGATCCAGAGCCGGTCGGCCTCGTCCGCGCCGGGAAGCAGGACGGCAGGGGAAACGCCGCGGGACCGCGCCGCGGCCGCCAGGGGCGTTCCCGGTTCTACCGTAAGACTGTAGAGGGAAACGTGGCCGGGCCTGAAGGCCAGCAGTTTTTCCATATCCTCCGACAGAATTTTTTCATCCTGAAAGGGAAGCCCGGCCATAAGATCCGCGGAAAAATTTTCCCCGAACAATTCCGAGGCCAGGGCCAGCCGCTCCGGGAGGAGCCGCCCGTCCCCTGTCCGGTGAACGGCGCGGCGGGAAGGTTCATGGAAGGTCTGCAGCCCCAGACTCAGACGGTTTACCCCGCCCCCGAGGCAGGCTTCAAGGAAGGCTTTGTCCGCGGACTCGGGGTTTGCTTCCACGGTGAACTCCCGGGGGCCTTCCTCCGCGCCGGACATGAGCGCGGAGAGGCCCCCGAGCAGGCGTTTTATCCCGGCGGCGCCCAGCACGGAAGGCGTTCCCCCGCCGATATACACGCAGGGAATTTGCCCGGGGCCGAATTCGGCAAAGAGCAGTTCCCCGTCGGCAAGGAGCCGTTCAACATACATGTTTATCCGCCTGTCGCCGGGCCCGAGGGGGACTGAGTAAAAATCACAGTAATCGCACTTGCCCGCGCAGAAAGGCACGTGGATATAGAGAGAGGCCCTCACGTTCAGGGCAGGCCCATTCTGGTAAAGGGCCAGTATCTGAAGAGCGCCCGGCCCCTGATAAAATCCGCCGAAACGGGCCCCCAGGTGCGGGAATCGTTTGTATTGCTCCGGTCATCGGAAATGACAAAACATTCGTCTTCGCCCAGAACCATGCGGTCCATGTTTCCCGAAAAGGGAATCGCCTCGTCCCAGAGGGCGGGCACCTGGGGAATATTCACGTCATAGGGTTTACCGGAAAGCTCGAATTCGGTCAGGGTGTAGGAACTGTCCGCGGGCTTTACCCGGAGGATAAAGTTGGTCATGGTAATCTCGTCGCCGGGAAGGCCGATAACCCGTTTGACGTAGTATCTTTCCCCGTTTCCGGAGAGGCTTATCCGCTGGGCCGTAAAAAAACGGAGGATTCCGTCAATAATCAGCAGGGGCGTCTTTTCCTTTTCGTTCCTGTCCATGTCGATCAGTACGATGCTGCCCCGCCTGAACGGAAGGGAGGAATTTGGAACTTTAAGATCCGCCAGGAGCGAAGGTATGGCGGAAGAAGAAAAAACAAGCCTGTCCCCCCGGTAAAGGCTGGGCCGCATGGCGTCGTTTTCCAGCGCCCACACGGAAAACACAAAGGAAGCAAGCAGATTGTAGAGTACATACAGGGCGAGAACGGCAAGGAATATCCAGAGCAGGCGATGACGCCGGTTTTTCTGGGCCGCGTAGGAATACTTCCGCCACTTGTCGAACATCGCCCGCCGCCTTCCTACCGGATAGGTCCCACACGTTTCAGGGGCCAGTAAATGATTGAACCCCTGCCCAGGATTCTGGATTTTTTTACCGGCCCGAAGTAACGGCCGTCCCTGGAATTGTCACGGTTATCACCCAGAGGCAGCACCCTGCCCTCCGGCACGTACCAGCCCAGCCGGCGGCGGGCAAGGAGCGCGGCGTAGCGGCCTTCCTGGGGCAGGGCGCCGCGCAGGGTTTCAAGACGCGCGCGTTCCAGCGCGAGGTAATCGGGATAAGCCATGCCGCCGGCTTCCCCCCCGGCCGCCAAAAGCCGCCGCGGGGGGGCAAGCCCCAGATCCGAAAAGGCCGCCGCTCTTCCCGCGGCTTCCAGCACGGGGTACTTGTCCGTATCCATTATCCGGCTGATGCGGTGCTTCCAGTTCCGGCTTTTGTTGAATTCCCGCTCGTCCGTCCAGCCCTCTTCCCCGGCGAAACGCAGGCGCATTTCACCCCGCTCCATGACGAAGCGATCCCCTTCCATGCCTACGGCTCTTTTTATGAGGAAATGCGCCTTGGGTTCCCCGGATTCGTCCCTGTCGATATCCACAAACGAGAGGGTGAGCATGTAGATGATTCGCTGGGCAATGTCAAAAACGGGCCCCCTTGAAATATAGGAAGGGTTCTCAAAGATAATGATATCGTTCCGCTTCGGTTTGACCGGACTGGGAAGCTTGCCCAGCCCCGGAAGCAGCTCCGGGCCGTAGATGATTTTATTGACGAAGATATGATCCCCTATGAGCAGGGTGTCTATCATGGAACCGGACGGAATCTGGTAGGCCTGAAGGAGGTACTGGTTAATAAGCAGCACAACCCCCGCGGCCCAGAGAAAGGCTTCGGCCCAGTCCAGCACGGGATTTTTGACCCGGGACTTTTCTTTTTTTACGCGCCTTAACCGGTTTCTTCTGGTTAACCACGCTTCGGTAAGGGTTTGAAGCCGGTCAAAAAACCCGGCGTTCCGCCTGTTATCTCCGGACATACGCAAAACTAGCATGAAAGGGGCATGTTTTCAAGCCCGCGGCGCCGGTACTTTCCCCGCACCGGGCCGGAAGCGGTTGTTGTTCAGAAACTTCAGTTTCCGAACAACCCTCTTACCATTCGCGCGGATAGTAGCTGCCCCTGGGCTCGATAATATTAAACGTATCCCCCGACGGCTCAATGACATAAAAGCCTTTTTTCAGGGCATAGGTTTTTTCGCTGTCGCCAAAAACCACCCCCGCCACGGCGCCCAGGTATTTCCGTTTGTCCTC
>JAISND010000111.1 GCA_031276615.1 Treponema sp.
TCGCAGGTTTCGGCGACAAAGTATTTATCCCCCAGGCTCAGGGTGGAATGTCCCCCGAAACCGGCAACGGCGCTGCCGGCAAGTATTTTCGCCGGAATACCCGTGCCTTGCAGCAGGGCCCCGGCTATGGCCGTCGTAGTGGTTTTTCCGTGGACGCCGGAAATACCGGCGGAATCGAAGCCCGCCGAACAGGCCCCCAGTGCGTCGGTGTACTTCAGGACCGGAAGGGATCGCCTCAGGGCCTCCGCCAGTTCCACGTTGGTCTCCGGATTGTAGGCCGCCGAATAAACGACAAGATCAAAATCGTCCCTGATATGGGACGCGTCAAAGGATTCAAAAAAGGGAATGCCCAGTTCTTTTAAAATGGCGTCCGTATAAAAAACCTCGGCCGTGTCGGAACCGCTTACCCCGGCGCCGGAATTACGCATCAGTTCCGCCAGGGCGCTGGTGCCGGTTCCCTTGATGCCGATAAAATACACCCTGGGGGGGCGGCCTCCCTCCGGACGCAGGATTTTTTCAATATCCATAAACGGAATTTATCAGGAAAAAAGGCCTTTTTCAAGCCAGGCTGTCCGGCCGGCTTATCCGGTACTCACGGGGCTCGCCGCGCGGATCGGTGAAAAAAAGCGCCCTGGCGCAGAGCGCGAGAAAATCACCGGTTCCGCCCGGCCCCGGTCCGTAAAGCGGATCGTTGAGGATGGGGCAGCCCTTCCAGGCAAGGTGGCAGCGGATCTGGTGCCGGAATCCGCGGCTGATCCTCAGGGTAAGGCGGTAAAGGCCGTCCCCGGCCCTTTCGCCCCCGATTATTTCCGTCCGGTAGAATCCGCCGCGATCAGCGGCAGCGGCGCGGCGCCCTTTTCCCCGTTCGATCACCGGCCTTACCTCTTTCCGCCCCTTTCCGAAGGGCCGGAAAAAACTTTCAATAACAAGGGGCGGCCCCGGATCCCCCAATACATCGGGCAGGGGTTCGGCCGGGGGAAAGCCGGACAGCCCCGAATCCGGGGCGCGGGGTTCCGCCGTCCGGGCTTCCCCGGAATCCGGAGGCCGGACAGGCCCCCCGCTTCTGCGGCAAAGGGCGGAGTATTCCTTGATAAAGGCGCCCGCTTCCTGTTCGGCGAGAAAATGTTCAAGGCCGCGCCGGGTTTTCGCGAAAAGTACCAGCCCCCTGGTTTCAAAATCAAGCCGGTGCAGGAGACCGCCCTCCCCTTCCCTTCTGCCCCCGAGTTCCCTTACCGGCGGAAAAACACGGGCGTACCATTCGAGAAGCGTAACCCGCGGCGGGTTCTTTTTCAGGGGGGCGCAGTGCATGCGCGGCGGCTTGTACACGACCGCGAAATCCCCGGTTTCGTCAAGGACGTAAGGCCCGGTTCCGTTCAACTGATCCGGCTCCTGCCCTCGAGAACGCGGAAGATCTCCCTGAAGCGTTCGGGCAAGGGCGCCCTGAAAAGCCGCGGCGTGTTCCGGCCGGGCAGGACGATGCGCAGGCTCAGGGCGTGAAGCATGAGGCTTGCCCCGGGGAACAGGGGATCGGTGAAACCGTACACCGGATCTCCGCATACCGGATGGCCAAGGTAGCGGAGGTGAACGCGCAGCTGGTGGGTACGGCCTGTCTTTGGCCTGAGCAAAACCAGCGAATGGGTTTCCCACTTTTTCACAACCCGGTACAGAGTCAGGGCGCTTTTCCCTCTGTCCGAAACGGCAAAGCGTTTCCTGTCCCGGACATCGCGGGCGATCATGGTTTCCACGCGGCCCGAATCCCGCTCGGGCGCGCCGGGAACAAGGGCGGCGTAGGTTTTTCCGGCCCTCCGCGCCCTGAACTGCTCCGCGAGGAAGGCGAGGGCTTCATCGTCGCGGGCGGCTATGATGACGCCGGAGGTGTCCTTGTCAAGGCGGTGCACGATGCCGGGCCGGAGGAGCGAAGACGCCGCGGCCGGAGCGCCCGGCCCGCCGGCCGCCGCTTTTTCCGGAACGGCGGCGGGGGGAGGTATTTCTCCCTTCCCGGCGAAGCGCCACAAAAGGGCGTTGACCAGGGTTCCGCTCCGGTTGCCCGCGCCCGGATGCACCACCATGCCCTGGGCCTTGTTGATCACGATTACCCTTTCGTCTTCGTACAGGACATCGAGGGGAATATTTTCCGGGTACGCGTACAGGGGCTCGGCTTCGGCCCAGCGTAATTCCAGCCGGTCGCCCCTTTTGACCGGGCGGGACAGTTTTACCGGCCTGCCGTTGATTCTCCCTTCAAGACCGAGCGTTTTTATCCGGGAACGCGAAAGCAGCCCGAGACATTCGGCGACGTAACGATCAAGCCGCAGGCGGCGCTCCGCAAAATCTTCTCCGACAACGCATGAAAATTCCGGCATTTGTTCCGCTTTATTCCGCCTGCCGAAGGACGCCGGAATCCGCGCCCTCCGGCAAAGCGCCGCCGCTTTCCGAATCCGCGCCGTCCCCTGCCCCGTCGGGGACGGCGGGCCAGGGCTTTTTTGTTATTATCGGAGTACCGGCCGGAAGGCTTTCCGCCCTTTTACGCTCGGAATGGCGTTTAATCTGCACGATAACAAAATCCGCGAGGGCGATTGCTCCCGACAGGCCCGCCGCGATTGCCATTGTCATCTCCTGTTCCCTGTTTGTCATTTTTACCGCCCCCGCCGACTTGAGCGGCCAGGGAGCGTAACGCCGGCCTTCCTCGCTCCAGTCCATGCCGTTGCTGGCCCAGCGCTG
>JAISND010000153.1 GCA_031276615.1 Treponema sp.
TGCCGGAACTTGTGGACGATTTTATCGGGCAGCAGGAAAGCCTGTTCGCGGAGGAAACGGTACGGCGGCGCTTCCTGGGTTTCGCGGGCAGGCTTGTGCCGCGTTTTCTTTCCGGCGGAAGGGAGGCAAAAACGATTTCGCGGATGCTCGTCTCCCTGGCGGACAGGCCCCTCGGGGAACTCCTTCCGGCGCTTGGCCTGGAGAATCTCCGGGGCCTGCTGGCGGAACTGTCCGGCGGGGAGGCCGGGGACTTTCGCGGAAACTTCAGAAAGAATCTGCTGGAAAGATACGGAACGGAAAACCTCGGCTCCCTTCTCTCTGTCGGCGCAAAGGCGAAAGAAGACCTTGAGGGGCGGATCTGTTCCGCTTTGCTGCGCTTTGCCGAATCGGAGATGGAGAATGTCCTGGCTGCGCTGAATGTCCACGCCATGGTTTCGCGGCGCATAGATTCCCTTGACATGCTGCGGGTGGAGCGGATCATCCTTGATGTCATGGCGAATCAGCTCAAGTGGATAGATGTATTCGGTGCGATTCTCGGCTTCCTGATCGGCCTTTTTCAGGCGGGCCTTTCCTGGCTGCTGCGTTTTTAGGCGCGGCCGGCCTTCAGGGTATCGCCAAGCTGGCCGCAGGCGCCCATTACGCCCCTGCCCTTCCGGTAGCGGCGCGTCACCCTGAGACCCTCCGACTCAAGCATTTTCCTGAAGCGCTCAATTTCGTCTCCGGAGGGCCCGGAAAGGGGACGGCCTTCAAACTCAAGCCCCGGCACGGGATTCCAGGGGATAAGGTTAATCACCACGTCAAGGCCCTTCGCGAAATCCGCCAGGGAGGCCGCGTCGGCGCGCCGGGTATTGATGCCCGAAAGCAGCGCCGTCTCCAGGGTTACGCGGCCGCCGCCTTTTTCCTGGAAAAAGGCAAGCGCCTTCTTCAGTTCCCCAAGGGGATGTCCGGCGCTTAGGGGCATAAGGCGGCGGCGCAGCTCCGCGTCCGCGCTGGGAAGGGAAAGGGCCAGGCGCACGGCCGGCCCCTTTTCGGCCAGATCCCGGATGCCGGGAATAATGCCGCAGGTGGATACCGTTATGCGCCGCGCCGAAAAGCCGGAACCCTGCCTGTCGGTAATCACGGAAAGGGCCCTGCGGAGTTCGGCGATATTGAGAAGGGGGTCCCCCATGCCCATGACGACGATGTTTGAAACGCCGCGCCCGGAGGCCCCGGCATTCCCCGCCGGCGAGGCGGGCCTTTCCGTCCCGCCGGCGCTTTCCCCGGGGGCTGTTCCGGCCGCGCCTGCGGGCGGAAGGCATGATTCGCGGAGCAGCAGAAACTGTTCGACAATCTCCGCCGAATTCAGGTTGCGCAAAAAACCAAGGCTGCCTGTTTTGCAGAACACGCAGCCGGCGGGACAGCCGGCCTGCGTGGAAAGGCACGCCGTCTTTCTTCCGGCTTCGTCCGTCAAAAGAACGGCTTCTATTTTCGCGCCGTCGGAAAGTTCGATACCCAGCTTGAGGGTTCCGTCGGAATCATGGTAACGTGAAGCGATTCTGCCCGTACGCAGCAGAAAACGGCCGGCCAGTTCCCGCCGCAGGGAGAGGGGAAGATTCGTCATTTCATCGAAGGACGAAACGCCGCGGGCGATCCATTGTTTTATCTGCAGTATCCGGTAGGAAGGCAGGGATTCAAGAAGAAGCGCCAGTTCACCGGAGGGAAGGCCCGAAAGAACCGGCCTGCCGCGGCCGGAACCCTCCGCCGTCAAATTCTGTCGAGCATCTCGGCAACCTGACTGTTCCGTATGCCCAGTTTCTGAAATTCCTCGAGAGTTTCCGCGGCCCGGTATTTATCGCCGTTTTTCAGATAACAGTCGGCCAGCTCTATAAAGAGGCGGTAGTTTTTCGGTTCCTGCTGGATCAGCCGCTTCAGGGATACGGTGGCCTCTTCGAATTTTTCCTGGGTTTTTGCCACTATGGCCAGGCCCAGTACCGCGTAGGTGTCAAACTCGATGTTAAGCGCCCGCTCGTAATACTCAAGGGCCCTGTCGAACTGCCCCAGATTGCGGTACGCGTCTCCGGCGCGGGTCAGGATCACCTTGTTGCGGGGATCCTGCTCGAGAATACGGTTCCAGAATTCAAGGGAGCGTTCCTGGCGGTTCATGCCCCGGTAGCAGTCGGCAAGGCCGAAAAGGGCGTAGAAATTGTCCGGCTCCCTCTGAAGGGCCCGTTCAAAAAACCAGATGCCCTCGTTGAAGGTTTTAAGTTTTCTGTGGCAGTTGCCGATTGAGGTAAGAACCCGGATGTCAACGTTATCGTTGTTAAGCTCAAGCATCTTTTCCCAGTAAAAAAGCGCGTCACGGTATTCCTTGAAATCGTAATGAAGATGCCCGAGCCCTATAATCGCGTAGGGGTTTGTTTCTTCCATTTCGAGCACCCGGAGGTATACGGCCTTGGAATGTTTGAAGTCACGCATCTTCCGGTAGGCATCGGCAACCCTGGTAAGAACCGTAATATTTTTATCATCGTGAAGCAGATACTGTTCCCAGATTTCTATTGCCCTGTGAAACTGGTTCAGGGCCTTGTAGCAGTCGGCAAGGCCGAACAGGGCATAGTTGTTTCCCTGGTGGCAGGCCAGGCAGCGCTGGTAATAAACCACCGCTTCACGGAACGCGCCCTTCTTGCGGGAAGCGTCGCCCATGCCCACAAGGGCGTAGTTGTTATTCGCATCGACGGCAAGAATTTCAAGGAAGCAGTCCATCGCTTCGGCAATGTTGTTTTCCTTGAGAAGCTGGTACCCCTTCTTTGACAGTTCCGAAATTTCCACGGTTTCCCTGTCCGGCGGATCCGATGCGCCCGGAGATGCGGCGCGGGGCTGGCCGGCGCCCTTGCAGCCCATCAAAGGCCGGACGCCGCCGCGCGCCTGTTCGCCGGGAAAAGAAGGCGAAAGCCGATCCGGATTTCCGGCCGGTAAAGCAAAATCTTCTTCCTGTTCGATTTGTCCGCTGTTATTCATCTGAAGGTTCCTCTTCTTTGTGTATTAAATTCCGTAATATACCCGAGAGCTGCATGATGATGGGTTCTGATTTGGCATGATCCGGCGCAATCCAATACATCCGAAGCGCGTCTATTAGTTTACCCTGAGACTTGTAATAATCCCCGACTCTGGAGATTCCGTCCGAATAACCGGTTGTCAAAAATATCCTCCGGGCCGCCTCAATATCACCGGAGTTGAACAATGCGTTGCCCTTGCGATTCAGGGCCGCCCGCCTGGCTCCGTCTATTGGGGGTGGGGAGGCTGTTTTCAAAAAAACATTCTGTTCTTTGAACTTTTCAAATACTTTTTTATAATCCATTTACAAGCCTGAATCCAATAACGTTTAATGAACCTGTCCGCCAGGCCGGCTGCCTGTCTCACAGGCCCCGCAAAATGCTCCGTGCTTTATGATTTTTAACGGAAGCTGTCCGGAAGCCGAAGTTTCCGGATAACCCTAATATTATTTTCAACTATTTTTTCAAAAAAAACAACAAAAAATTCATGGGAGAGGCGTTTTTTTTCGCGAAATGAACATATCTACCACCGATCTTCCGTATTCGCGCGTATCTGTTTTGTCCAAAAGCGCCGTCTGTTCCTTTTGGCTGTCCTCACGGGGCCGGTGCAGCAAAATTTTTGTTTCATTTGAAACGAGAGGGGATGAGGCGATTCTGCGCAGGAGATCCCACCTGTAGCGGTAGGGGAAGGGCGGATCAAGGAAAATAATATCGAATTTTTTTTGGGCGCGTTTGACGTAAAGCTCAACCGGCAGGAAACGGCAATGGATCCGTACCGGCGACAGGGAAACATTCTTTAGCAGGACGCGCCTCTTGAGGGGATCCATTTCCACCGCCTCCACACGGCCGGCGCCCCTGGACGCGGCTTCAAGGGCGATCGCGCCGGAGCCTGAAAAAAGGTCGAGGAATGAAAGGCCTTCCAGGCTGCCCAGAACGGCAAAAACCGATTCCCTCATGCGGTCCATGCTGGGCCGGATAAGGCCGTCCGGAACCTCTATCCGCCTTCCCTTTAAAATACCGCCGGTAATCCGCACTAGAGGCCTTTCAGAAGCTCGCTGAGCTCGTCGGAGCTGACCACCGGTTCCGCCTCTTCCCCGGAGACCCTGGAGTCGTCGATTGTTTTTCTGCGCGCCGCGCTTTTGCCTTTAAGGAGCAGAATCTTCTCCCGTATGTCCGGGTACCGGGCGGCGGAGATGCCGCCCTGGCCGTTGTAAAACCTGGTCAGAAGCTGGTCGAACTGCCATTCCAGATCGGAAAGATTGTTGAACTCGCCGGCCCTTTCAATAAGCTTTACGTTTTCAACAAGGTTTGCCAGGAGTACGTCAAGAACGCCGCTGATAAATTCCAGGTCGTCCAGGGTTTTTTCCAGAAAAAGCCCCGGATCCGCCTCAATGGTCAGGGTGTCGTGAATCATGCGGATTCTGGCATCAAGAACAAATATGTTATCCTCGAAATTAATATGTTTGTTCATAATTGATTTATGAATCTATTATCGGTATTTATCCGGTTTTAATCCGGGGAAATTACCGCGGGCGGGAAAAAACAGGGGGCAGGCGCCATGTGCGTTTACTTAGGATCAAATTAGGTAAACGCCTATGGATTCACCATTTTCCGGTTCTTCCCTGTCTGTTTTTGCCGGAACACAAACCAGGCTATGGACATCTTTTCTTCTTTTCATTATACTTTCCCTACCTTCTTGTCCGTCCCTGGGGCGGGCCACTACAGTCCGTAAGGAGGACCTATGCGTCAATACGAGCTTACGGTCATCTTCCCCCCGGAAGATGATCAGCACAAGGCGGGTCGCGAGCAAATTCTGGCAGACCTTGCCGCCAACGGTGTCGGGATCGAAAAAACCGATGAAATCGGGGACAGAAATCTCGCCTACGAAATCAAAAAGAGAAAAACGGGGAAATACGTGCTTTTCACGCTTAAAGCCGACCCGGCAAAAATCACCGTTCTTGATCGGATCTTTAAACTCAACGCCAATCTCCTCAAGTATCTTTTTGTAAAAGTGGAAGAATAGGGGGATGTCATGGCTGATTTAAACCATGTAGTTCTGATTGGAAGGCTCACCCGCGACGCGGAACTGAAATATACCGCGAGCGGTCAGGCGGTCTGCAAATTTTCCATTGCCGTAAACAGGCGGCGTAAGAACGGCGACCAGTGGGAAGACGAGGCGAATTTTTTCGATATCGTTGTGTGGGGCAGACAGGGCGAAGCCCTCAGCCAGTATCTGGTCAAGGGGAAAATGGTGGGCGTTGACGGAGAACTCCGGCAGGATCGCTGGCAGCAGGATGGACAGAACCGTTCAAAAGTAGAAATTGTCACCAATTACCTGCAGCTCCTGGGCGGGGGGCCGGGCGCGGCCGCCGCCGCCGGCGGCGCTTCCCCGAACGGCCACGGACAGGGCGGCGGCGCTTACGGCGGCCAGGAAAAGCAAAACTGGCAGGGGCAGGGCGGCCAATCCCAGGCGCCCGCCGCCGACGGTTTTGCCGATGATATTCCATTTTAGAGGAGAGAAATATGTCTGACGAAAAATACATTGAAACCGAACGTCCTCCCCGGCAGGACAGGGGTATGGACACCGGAATGGACGGCCGTGACGGCGAAGAGCGGATGGGACGCGGCGGCAAGGGTGGCAAGCTCTACTTCAACAAGAAGAAGGTATGCAAATTCTGCATGCAGAAGCTGAAGATAGATTACAAAGACGCCGATACCCTTCGCCGTTTTATTACCGAGCGCGGGAAGATTCTTCCAAGGCGCATCACCGGTACCTGCGCAAAGCATCAGCGGGCGCTGGCCCTGGCCATTAAAAGGGCCAGAACCATCGCCCTGCTTCCCTTTGTGGCGAACTGATACCATTCCCGCCTTTCGCCCTTTATGGATATTTCCGAAAAAACGCGGCCCGCCGCCGGGCGGATTGCGTTGATTCCGGCTCTTGTCTGCGCCGCCCTCAGCGTGGGACTTATGCGGAGCGGCGTTATATCCTTTTTTTTCCTCGTTCCCCTTGGCTTCGGCGCGCTTGCCTATAACCGCGCCGGCGCCTGGTTTTCTTTTGCCGCGGCCGCAGTTCTTAACGCCGCCGTTTCCCTTGCTTTTGCCGCGTATTACCGCGCCGGGCCGGCCGGGGCCGGTCTGGACATCCTTTACTACACGGTAATGTCCCTTGGTTTTACCTGGATCTGTTCAGGCGTTTTTCCGGAAAAAACCGGGGAAAAGCCCCCGTTCCGCGTGCGGACCGCTTACCGCTTTATCCTCGCGTCACTGGCGGGATCTTTCTGTTTTCTCTTTATCGGGTATGTAACCCGGAACAGTTCCGGTTTAAACGCGGTAATCCGTTCCCAGGCGGAGGCGTTTTCGTCGCTGTATATTTCTTCTTCCGGCGCGGACGCGGCGCGGCGTTCCTTTCTGGAGCATGTTTTGACTCCGGATAACATCGTGAAATTTATGCAGGCGATAGCCCTGCGCGGCGCGGCGCTGGTTTCCTGTTTTTTTATGTTCTTTATCAGCCGCCAGCTTTCATTAAGCCTTGTCCGGATTCTGCGGCGGAAACATCCGGCGGAGGCCCAGAGCCTGTGGAATTTCCATGTTCCCCCCCGCGCCATCTGGGTTCTTTCCCTCTCCCTTGCCCTTATCCTCCTGTCAAATCTGGCAAAGGCGGAGATACCGGAGATTGCCGCGTGGAACATGCTCGCTGTTTGTGTTATGCTTTTCCTGGCGCAGGGCGGGGGCATAGTGCTCTATAATTTTAAATACCGTCCGATCCCGCCCCTGGGACGGATGATAATAAATGTTCTGATTGTCATAATGATATTCAGCCCGGGAATTAATGCGTTGGCCCTTGGTTTGCTTGTGCTGCTGGGCATCGCTGAAAACTGGCTGCCCCTCAGGGCGCCTGTCAGGGACGGGCCGGCCTCTACTCCGGGGCCGTGAAGCCGGCGTGTTCGGCTTCTTCGTCCGCGGCAGCCTGCGTTGCTTATGGCTGTAAAAAAAATGCCGGAGAATTACAGGTAATTTCTCCGGGAGGCTTTTCTTCCGGAAAGCCTCAAGGGAGCTTGGTTATGAAGGTTATTTTGAGCAGGGATCTGTCTACCCTCGGAGAGGAGGGGGATGTAAAGGATGTGGCGAAAGGATACGCCCGTAATTATCTTTTCCCCAGGGGAATAGCGCTTCCGTATAACGAAAAGACTGTCAAGCTGTTCGAGGCGCGCCGGGAAGAGATTGATGCGCGGAAAGCCCAGAAGCGGCAGGACGCGCTCGGCCTGAAGGAAAGGCTCGAAAATCTGGAGCTTTCGGTTACCATGCCGGCGGGCGCCAACGGCAAGCTCTACGGGGCGGTAACCGGCCAGACCATTGTCGATGAGCTTGCGAAGCAGGGCTATCAAATCGAACGGAAGCGGATTGAACTTCCGGGAAACAGCTTCAAGAGCGTCGGCAAATACAAAGTAAGCGTCAAACTCTATGAGAACTCTTCCGCGGAAATTCAGCTGACGGTGATTGGACAGGCGATCAAA